>JBIJAP010000142.1:0-8101 GCA_044345715.1 Rubrivivax sp. | reverse complement strand
GGTGGGAGCCCAGCGCCTGGATCACCTTGGCGAGGCAGGGCCAGTCACTGGCCCGATGAGGCAGTGGAGGTGCACACAAGAAAAGCCATGCATCGTCGATCAGGATCACATCTCTGGAACGCTGTGCCAGAGCTGCCAGTTCGTCGATCAGGGGGCACTCATCGCCTTCCCCAACCGTCCCCTGCCCGGACCAGTGGGCATCAAGCCAGTAGACGGCCGGAACCTCATTCAGACCCTTTGCCAGTGTGGCGATGTAGTCGCGAGAGTCCCCGAGCAACGGCGTCACATTGCCCAGGGCCCTCAGCGCGGCGCTGTGGGTTTGGAAGAGCGGTGCGTGGCGTTCGATGGTGAACACCGCGCCGAAGTGCTCCGATGCCCAGCGCGTCGTGCTGCCCATGAACGTGCCGGACTCGATGAACACGTGGCTTTGTGCCGGCGCGGCGAGGTCAAGCACGAGATGCTGGATGGTCCGGGAGCTGGGCAGGTCCATGGTGAGATTCTCCGATCGGGGGCTGTGTACGGCCCTTGGTGGGTGTGAGGAAGTGAGCTCTTTCCGTGGGCCGGGGCTGCTCAGTTGGCGTAGATGTCACCCCAGGCCTGGCTGTACCTGCTGAAGACGTCCTTCAGCACGGTGCACAGACGGCCGGCGTCTGCCCACTGGTCTAGAGCGAAGTCCACTTGTTCGCCCAGAGAGAAGTTGAAGCGGCTGTAGCCCAGGTTCTGCAGGTAGGCGAGCGAACGCTCGGCATGGCCGAAGAACTCTTCCGTGAACTCGAACGAAATCACGCCCACCCGCCTGCTCAGGCCGCACAGCACTTCGTACTCGAAGCCCTCGACATCGATCTTGGCGTAGCGGGGGCTGCCATGCTGACGCACCATCTCGTCCAGCGTGGTGATGGCGACGTCCAGGGTCTGATCCCAGGTTTCGTTCGCGAAGCGTCCCGTCATCCACTCCGTCGAGAGGGTCGACAGCACGGGCGCTCTGCTGTTGATGTGCATGGGCATGATGCCCGCCCGACTGCCCAGACCCTTGGGCACGATGCTGATGCCCGGATTGGCGCGGAAGCGGTTGTTCAGCACCGCGACGCAGGCCGGCTGGGGCTCGATGCACACCACCTTGACGCCACGGGAAAGCAGGGAGGCCGCCTTGTCGCCGTTGTTGGCGCCGATGTCGAAGACGACGTCTCCGGGCACAAGGCACTGTGCTATCTGGTGCAACGGCGCCGTGAAGTGGGGCGGCGCTGCAGCAAACAGCGGTGCGACGGCGCTTCGAGCCAAAGGGTTGGCCGGGTCGAACGCGCTGATGGCGTTGGGCTGCGGGAAGGGGAGGGTTTGCGAGGCCAGTGTCTGCATCATGGTGGTGCTCCAGTCGAGTGTCAGCCGAACGTCATGTCGCGACCATCGCGCCGGAGGCCCGGCTGTTGACTCCATGCACCCACGCTGGTACGCCAGAAACGTGCTGCATGTCTTGCAGGTCGATCGCATCCAGGGCGGCCTGCTCGCCAGGCCGCAGCTCGCGGGGCAGCAGAACCGGTGAATCCCAGGGGTCGAAGTCCACGAGCCCGCCGGCGTCAAGGCTCGGCCGCGAGAAGCTGCGTGCGCCTTCATTCAGCAGCGCAGCCATGAACGAGAAGCTGCTGTTGGAGATCGCCAGTGCGTCGGCACGGGTCATCATGTGAAAGTCGAGCAGGACCGCCAGCTCCGGATCGATGCCGCTCAGGTCTTGCGCGCAGCGCACGTCGAAGCCGGCAAAGTGGCGCTTCAGCGGCAACGGGTCTTCGGAGCAAAGGTAGACCAACGGGTTTTCCATGCCGCTGGCTACCGTCTCCACCCACTCCCGGTACCACGTCGCCGGGCTGCGGAAGAAGTGCCGGTAGCCATAGTCGCCGCGCCGCAGGTGCACGGCGATGATGGGCCGAGCCTTCTGTCCGCGCAGCGTTGACAGCACGTTGTCGAGCGGCTCGAGCAGCCCCGGCGCGAAGCGGAACCAGGTGCGCAGGCGGTCGGCGTAGGGGCGCCAGGCGGAGCCGTGAAGCTGAAACCAGCCAAGCAGGTCGAGGCTGCCGGCCAACGGGGCCGCAGGATCCAGCAGGCGCCGCGGGTCGTCCAGCGTCGATTCGTCGCAGCAGCGGGGCACGATCCTCTGGTCCTGGTCATGCAGCCCGAAGATCTGCCGGCCGATCCAAGGCGGGGTCTGCAGGACGGCGCCATGGCGCTCGGCCATCAAGCGCGCGAACGCATACTGGAACAGCTGGTTGCCCAGTCGCCCGTTGCGGCCCAGCGTGCTGCAGCCGACAAGCGGCCGCCGCACGTAGAGCGCATCGCCCCAGCTCGGGTGATACGGCGTGGCCAGCGCCACGCGGTGCAATCCATGCTGCGCCAGCTTCAGCTCGATCGCGTCGATCAGGGCCCCGCCTTCGTACAGCTCGGCGAAGTTCACCTCGCAGCTGACGGCCTGCACGTTGGCGAGCAGGGCGTCGGCGCCCTGCAGCGCCAGCAGCTCGGCGCCTTGAATGTCCATGTGCAGCAGGTCAAAGGCCGCGGGCGCGAGCCCGGTCTCGGCCAGCAGCCCGTCCAGGGTCTGGGTGCGCACCGGGACCTGGTCGACGACTTCAATCTGCGGGTACAGCAGCCGGTGGTGTTTGAGCGGCAACAGCGAGCTGCTCTGGTCGAAGGAGGTCACGTTGAGGGTGGCGCTGCCCTGCCGGTCGCTGATCGCGACCTGGGCGAGGTGAATGCCGGGCCTGCCGCCCAGGCGTGCCTGCAGCCGGGCGAACACGGCCGGATTGGCCTCGATCATCAGCATCTGGCGGATGCCCATGGCCGCGTAGCGATCGGCCTCCTGGCCTTCGTGCGCCCCCACATGCACCACGCCTCGGGGCCGGATGCCCCAGTCCGGCAGCGCGTCGATCAGGTTGGGCATCATGCGAGTTCTCCTTGCGCTGCTGACCGGGCGCGTTCAGCCGAGGTGGCGCCGCGATGGCGGCCCCCTTGGTAATGGTGTTCAATGACCACCTGGTGCTGCGGCAAGCAGGCCCAGTGGGGCGACAGGTTCGCCATGCGGTTGTAGGTCTTGGGCAGCCAGAGCGGGCGGACCGGCGGGCGATGCTGCGCGAACACGGCATCGAGCACGAGGTCGTCGCCACGTCTCCAGTCGTGCGTGGCGAAGCCCGCGATCCAGCGCAACAGCAGTTCCAACGCCGGCGCGGTGTAGCCCCACTTCTGCACGCCTCCAGAGCACAGCAGGCTGCCGTTGTGCTCGCCTCTGCCGATGGCCTCCTCAAGGTGGTGGTTGCTGTCGGCCAGCCAGTTGTAGATCGCGAAGTCCTCAGGCCCGAACAGCAGCTCCGGGTGCTGCACGACCTCGGTATCGACGTCCATCCACACCACCGGGCGGCGATGCTTGAGCAGCATCTGCAGGATGAAGCTGGACTTGAACCTGCACCCCTGCGACCAGTCTGCGAAGGACGGCACGCAGTGGATGTCGTGCTCCAGCTCGAAGCGTTCCAACGAGCGGCGCAGCTGCACGGCCAAGCCGGGATAGTTGCCGTTGGGCGTGTGGAACGAGATGAACACGGGTCGCGCAGCGTTCACTGGGACTCCTCCGGCTTGTGCGATGCGGCGCAGTGTGGTGCCTCGACACGGACCCGGATCACCTGATCAGCGGCGCGAAGCTCGTTCAATCCCGCAGAAGGGCCCCGCAGGCCGGGGCCGTGGCTGTCGTGGGCCGATCCGTTGCCAGCTCTGCGACGGGCTTCGCCGGGCTTGGGCGCGGATCAACGCTGCCATGACCCTGCTGTTCGATGGATCGAGCCGGGAGCCAAGCCGCCAGCATTCAGCAGCGCCTAGCCTGTGGCCGACCAGGGGCAAGCGCCGTCGCCAAGTTGGCATGGTCAGTGCTGGAGGAAACATGCAACGCAAGCTTCACATCGGCGGCAGCGTCCGCAGCCCGGGCTGGGAGAACTTCAACGTGCTGCCGGGCCCGAACGTCGACCACGTCGGCAACGCGGTCGACCTCAGCCGCTTTGCCGAGGCGACTTTCTCTGAGATCTATGCCTCGCATGTGCTGGAGCACTTCGCCTACAACGGCCCGCTGCTGCAGGCCCTGAAGCAGTGGCACCGCGTGCTCGTGCCAGGAGGCGTGATACGCCTCTCGGTGCCCGACCTCGACGTGCTGGCGGAACTGTTCCTGCAGCGTCACCGCTTCGATGCGAACCAACGGTTTCACATCATGCGGATGATGTTTGGCGGACAAATGGACGCCCATGACGTGCACTTGGTTGGGCTGAATGCCGAGTTCCTGGCGGGCTACCTGCAGGCGGCCGGCTTCGATTCCTTGCAGCGCGTGGCACGCCACGGGCTCTTCGACGACACCTCCTCGATGGAGTGGGCCGGCACGCCCATCAGCTTGAACGTCCAGGCCGTCAAGCCGGTCGTTGTGGCCGCTGCCGTGCCAGCCTTCCGCGAGCCGACGCTGGCTTGATCCGAGAGCCGCATGAACCACTTGCTGGAAGAAGCCCGCAACATCGCAGCCGGCGCGCCATGGACAGGCGCAGGGCTGCTTCCTGTGCGGCAGGACCGCTGCGAGACGCGCGGGTCGGCCTGCACCGAGTCATCTCCCTCGCCGGACTGGACGCTGGACCGGCCCGATGGCACCCGTCTGCGGGTCGCTCCGAGTTTCGCCTGCCCGCACACGCGGGCCGTGCTCGTGCTCGAGGACGAGGCTGATGAGCACGCGGCACTGTGGCCGCTGCTGGCACTGGCCGACGGTCCGCTGGTTGATCTGGCGCCGGCGCCGGGCTGGGCGACGCTGGCCTGGGCCGCGGCCGCGCCGGGCCGCGTCTGGCTGTACGAGGCCAATGCGGCGGTGCGCCACCGGGTGGCCGCCACGCTGGGGTTGAACGGGCATCAGGATGCGGTGTCGTGGCTCAATGTGCCCGTGCCGGCCGCCGCCGAGGGGGCCGTGGTGCGCGCCACGCTTGCAGGCCATGCCGATGTCCTTGGCCATGCGCTCGCGCCGTGGCTCGCGCGGGGTGCCTGCGCCCTGGCGCTGCAGGGCCTGCGCGACGCCTCCCTGCCGCGGCTGGCCGCGCTCGTGCCAGCCGGCTGGCGGTGCTGGCGCCTGAGCGCCGCGGCCGGCGTGCTGTTGCCTCACGACACTGTGTGCCAACGCCTGTCAGGCGACCAGGCCCTCGTGCTGCTCTCGCCAGAAATGGCTGATCGGCTCGCGCGGGCCGATGCCCTGTTCGACCCGATGACCGGCCCCGCGCAGGGGCCCCATGCGCGACACGCGCAGGGCCTGCTGGCGGCGCTGCAGGCGCTCGATGCCGCCGCGAGGCCCGCCTCGGCCGATGCCGCCGTCGACGCGGACGCCCAGCGCGTGCTGCTTCTCCAGGCGCTGGGCCTGGTTGCCGAGGCGAGCGACCTGGGCCGCACGGTGCTTGCGCGCTGCCCCGCCGGGCCGATCGCCGCGTTGCGGCTCGGCTCCGCATCGTCGCTGGTCGGCGTCGAACCCTCGGTGTTGCGCCAATCGTTGCTGGAATTCGTGCTGCACCGCTCGCCACAGACCACGCCCGAAGAGTGGACCGCAGCGCTGGCCGATCCCGCTCACTCGGCATGCGCCGAGCGGGCTGCGCTGGTGGCTCACATGGCGGCAAACACGCCGCCCACCGCGGCGCTGCTCGCGCGCCTGCGTGACGTTCCGGCCGCCTGCGCCAACAGCACGCTGTGGTCGGCCCTTCTGGACAGTGCCCGTGAGCTGGCGGCCCGGCCGCCGGGCCTGCAGCGCTCGGCACCGGACGGCCCCGAGCAACTGCTTGCAGAGCTGGGTGATCCCATCGTGCAGGTGGTGGACGTCGGTGCCAGTTCGCTGGGCGGCGGCACCGAGCCCTACGCCACGCTGGCGGATTTCTGCCGCGTCCGTGTGACCGGCTTCGAGCCCGACCCACAGGCACTGGCCGAGCTTCAGCGCGCGCACCAGGGCGTTCAGGAGCGCCGCTACCTGCCGCACTTCGTCGCCGACGGTGCCGAAGCCGTGTTCCACGAAACCAACTGGTCGCTGACCGGGTCCTTGCTGGCCCCCAACCGGCCGGTGCTCGACCGCTACTCGGACCTCGGCTCGCTGGTGCAGGATCGTGCCCGCCACCCCGTGCGCACGGTGCGCCTGGACGACGTCATCCCCGCCGGCGGCATGGACCTGCTGAAGATCGACGTGCAGGGAGGCGAGGGCCGGGTGTTCGACGGCGCGAGGGCGCGCCTGGAGGAGTGCCTGCTGGTGTGGACCGAAGTCGAGTTCCTGGAGCTCTACCAGGGGCAGCCGTTGTTCGGCGACATCGACCGCATGCTGCGCGAGCGCGGCCTGCGCTTCTTCGGCTTCGACGGAGTGGCCCAGCGGCCGCTGGCGAGCTGGGCCGCCTCGGCAGCCACGGGCAGTGTCTTGCCGGCGCCCCGCCGTTTCCAGCAGGTCTGGGCCGACGCGATCTACGTGCCCGCGCCCGAGCGCATCGCCACCCTCGACGCCGACCGGGCACTGCGCTTGGCGCTCATCAGCCACCATGTGCTGGGTGCCTGGGATCTGTGCCACGAAGCGCTGCAGCGCCACGAGGCCGCTGGGGGCACGCGCGGTGCCGCGCAGGCCTACCGGGAGCGCATGCGCAGCCGGCCCGTGGTGCCTGCCTGAGCCAGGCCCGCTTCACGCCGCGGCGCGCTCAGCGGCCAGGCGGCCGCCCGGCCCCCAGCCGCCCCTCCGACCGCGCTGTCAGGTACGCGTACAGGTCCATCACGTGGGCGGTCACCACGGGCTCGCCCTGCCAGGCGGGCATGCTCAGTTCGCCACGGCGGCGATCCACGACCTCGTCGACCAGTGCCTCGCGCGGCGAGCCCTGGCCCGGGGGCAGCATGTCGGCCTCGTAGCGGCGCAGCACCACATCGACGAAGCGCTGCGGCCCGAGACCTTGCAGGCGCAGCAGCAGGTTGGGCGCACCGCCACCGCCATCGGCGCCGCCGCCATGGCAGCCGGCGCAGCGCTGCTGGTACACGCGCCAGCCGGCGTAGGCCGAGCCGGGCGGCTCGGCGGCCTGCGCCAGCTCGCGCGCGGGTTCGGCGTTGCGCCACTGGATCGCGCAGCCGCCGAGTGCTGCGGCCACGACCAGAAGAGCTGTCACGAAGGCGGGCTTGTTCATGCGGCCATGCTCGCGCGGGCACTGCAGCGGGGGCTTGATCTGGCGCAGGCCGGCCGCGAATGGGGCGCGCGCATCGCCCCAGTGGCGCTGGCCCCATCGCACCTGGGATAGCCTCGCGCGGCCGTGCCCGCATCGGGGCATCTCACGCCCACTCCCATGCCCAAGACCACCCTCGTGTTCGCCGCGTTGCTCATCGTGCTCGGTGTCGGCGCCTTTGCCGTGTCGTCCAGCAACACGGCGCTGTTGCCAGCGGGCTTTGGCGTCTTGCTCGGGGCCTTGGCCCTGCTGGCCGATCGGCTGGGTGGTGCACGCAAGGCGCTCATGCACGTGGCGGCCGTCGTGGCCCTGCTGGGCGCGCTGGCGCCGGCTGCGGCGCTGGGCATCCGCGCGGCGGCCATGAGCCCGCTGGCGCTCTCGGTCAACCTCGGCATGCTGGCGCTGTGTGGCGGCCTGCTGGTGCTGATGGTGCGCTCGTTCGTGGCGGCGCGGCGGGCGGCGCCGTGATCCGCTGAGGGCGAACCCGGCCTGGGCGCCGGGCGTTGGATACTCCGGCTGCAACGGAGGAACCCCAGCCCATGCGATCGCCGCTCGACCCCGCCTTCATCCTGCCCTGGTACGAGTTCCCGGAACTGCAGTCGCTCGAAGCCCGCGAGCGTGCGCGCCTGGTGGAAGACGCCGCCGAGCGCGTGACGACACAGCCGCCCATGCTGTGGGCATGGGCCGTGACGCTGGGCGTGCTGGCCGTACTGGCCGTGGTCTATCTGGCGCCGCTGCGCGACGCGCCCTTCCTGCTAGTGCTGGGGGGTGCTTTGCTGGCCTTCGTGCCTTTGCTCGCCGTGCGCCGTGCGCTGGTGCGGCGCACGGCGCAGCAGTTGCTGGCTCAGACTCGAAACGCTTGAGCCTGTTGGGCACAGCCCTTT
>JBIJAP010000141.1:0-8127 GCA_044345715.1 Rubrivivax sp. | reverse complement strand
AGCGCCTGCCACAGCGGCCGCGCCTGCGCCAGCATGCGCGAGCGGCCCTCGGCCGTGGCCAGATCGCAGCCGTCGGCGGCCTGGGCCTGCAGCTGGCGCGACAGCGGCACGGCGTCGCCGATGGCGCGCTCGAAGGCCTCGGCGCCGAGCTCGCGCACGTAGCTGTCGGGATCGTGCTCGGGCGGCAGGAACAGGAAGCGCACGGTGCGCAGGTCGGTGGCGTGCGGCAGCGAGGCTTCCAGCGCGCGGCCGGCGGCGCGGCGGCCGGCGGCGTCGCCGTCGAAGCTGAAGACGACATGGTCGGTGAAGCGGAACAGCTTCTGCACGTGGTCGGCGGTGCAGGCTGTGCCCAGCGTGGCGACGGCGTTGCCGAAGCCCCACTGCGCCAGCGCGACGACGTCCATGTAGCCCTCGACGACGAGCACGAAGCCCTTGTCGCGCAGCGCCTGGCGGGCCTCGAACAGGCCGTAGAGCTCGCGGCCCTTGCTGAACACCGGCGTCTCCGGCGAGTTCATGTACTTGGGCTTGCTGTCGTCGAGCACGCGGCCGCCGAAGCCGATGACCTGGCCATCAGTGCCCCGGATCGGGAACATCACGCGCTGGCGGAACCAGTCGTAGCGGCCGCGGTCGGCGTGGGCGGCGTCGGGTGCGGCCTCGCCATCGCCAGACTCGTGGTCTTCACGACGGCGCACGAGGCCGGCTTCTTCGAGCAAGGGGTCGTCGTAGCTCGGAAACACACCGGCCAGCGTCTTCCAGCCCGGCGGCGCATAGCCGAGGCCGAAGCGCGCCGCCACCGCACCGGTGAGGCCGCGCTTCTTGAGGTAGGCCACGGCCTGCGGGCTCGTCTTGAGCTGGCTGCGGTAGAAGCCGGCGGCGCGATCGAGCACCTCGCCGATCGACAGCCGCCGCTGGCGCAAGGTGTCGCGGCGCTCGCGTTCTTCGGGCGTGACCTGCTCTTCGGGCACCGCCATGCCCGCGCGGCCCGCGAGCTCGCGCACGGCCTCGACGAAGCTCAGCCCCAGGTGCTCGGTGAGAAAGCGGATCGCGTCGCCGCTGGCGCCACAGCCGAAGCAGTAATAGAACTGCTTGGCCGGGGCCACCGAGAAGCTCGGCGACTTCTCGCCATGGAAGGGGCACAGCCCCATCCAGTTGGCACCGCCGCGCTTGAGCTCGACGTGGTGGCTGATCACGTCGACGATGTCGACGCGGCTCAGCAGCTCCTGCAGAAAGCCCGGTGGGATCACCGACCCAGTTTACCGAGGCCGCTGTCGCCTGCTGGCTTGGCCGCCGCGGGCGCGATGGCGAACATGCCGCGGTACTGCTGGATCCAGTCGCCGACCTGGGCGACCGGCATCGGCGCCGCGATGCCGATGCCCTGGCCGATGATGCAGCCCATGTCGAGCAGCGCACGCGCCTGCGCCGGGCTCTCCACGCCCTCGGCCACCACGCTGCAGCCGAAGGTGCCGGCCAGGCCGATGACGCCTTCGACAATGGCGCGGTCCTGAGCGTCGTCGAGCATGTTATGGACGAAGCTGCGGTCGATCTTCAGCACGTCGACCGGCAGCCGCTTCAGGTAGGTGAGGGTGGAGTAACCGGTGCCGAAGTCGTCGAGCGCGAAGCGCACGCCGGTGGCGCGGCAGCGGGTCAGCAGTGCCGATGTGGCCTCGATGTCGGCGTGAGCCGCGCTCTCGGTGATCTCGATCTCGAGGTGCTCGGCCAGCGGGTGGGCGTGGCGCGCCAGCAGCTCGGTGAGCCGCTGTGCGAAGTCGGGCTCCTGCAGATGGCGCGCCGAGACGTTGACACTGACCGAAAAGTCGAAGCCCTTGCGCCGCCAGGAACTGAGGTGATCCAGCGCCTGTGCGATGACCCAGTCGCCGATGCGGCTGGACAGCCCCGTGTGCTCGATCAGCGGCAGGAACTGCGACGGTGCGATCAACCCCTGGATCGGGTGATCCCAGCGCAGCAGGGCCTCGAAGCCATGCACGCGGCCGGTCTTCATGTCGACCTTCGGCTGGTAGTGCAGGACGAGCTGCTGCTGGTCGAGTGCGTTCTGGATGCGCACCATGTCCATGGCGCGCTCTTCGGTACGGCGGCGCTGCTCGGCATCGAAGAAGGCGTAGCCATTGCGCCCCTTCTGCTTGGCGTCGTACATGGCGTGGTCGGCGTGGCGCAGCAGCGTGTCGGAGTCGCTGCGGTCGATGGGGTAGACCGTCAGCCCCATGCTGGCCGTGACCTGCACCGGATCCTCGGCCGGGTCTACGACGTAGGGCTGGGCCACCACGCGCAACACGCGCTCGACGGCCAGGCGCGCTTCTTCCAGTGTGCCGGCGCGCAGCAGCAGCACGAACTCGTCGCCGCCCAGCCGGGCTGCGCTGTCCGTCCAGTGCTCGCGGCTGCGCAAGGCGCTTCTAAGGCGCCCGGCCAGCTCGGCCAGCAAGCGGTCGCCGGCGGCGTGGCCGAAACGGTCGTTGACGGGTTTGAAGCGGTCGAGGTCGAGGTAGCACACGACCAGCAGATAACCGTCGCGGTCGGTGGTGCGGATGGCGTCATCGAGCAGCTCCGACAGCCGCGCGCGGTTGGGCAGGCGCGTGAGTTCGTCGAAGTGCGCCTGACGTTCGAGCTGCTCCCTTTGGCGCTGTTGCTGCGTGATGTCACTGATGACCAGCACGTGGTAACGCAGATCGCCATCGGGGCCGAGCACGGTGGAGATGGTGGCCTGCAGCGTGCAGGCCGTGCCGTCGCGCCTGCGTTCGAGCAGCTCGCCGCGCCAGCGGCCGTGGTCGCTGAGGCTGGCCCACATGGCGGCCCGCTGCTCGCGGGCCATCGGGTCGGCCGGCGTCGGCCGCAGCAAGGACGGCACGGTACCGAGCAGCTCGTCGCGAGGCACGCCCACGATGTGGGCATAGGCCGGGTTGACGTCGAGCACGCGCAGGTCGGGGTCGGTGATCAGCAGGCCCTCGTGCAGGTGCTGGAAGAGGCTGACGCTCATCAGCTGGCGCTCCTGGGCCTGGCGCTTGTCGTGCACGTCGGCCAGCGTGGCTATCAGCCGCAGCGGCTGGCCGGCGGCGTCGCGCTCGACCACCAGCAGCGTGGCCTCGAGCCAGCGCCAATCGGTGCCGCGCTGTTGTCGCAGTTCGAGCTGTCGGCGGCCTGCGCGCCCGGCGCCCACCGCGTCGATGGCCTCAACCAGCGCCGGGCGGTCCTCGGCATGCACTTGCTCGATCCAGGCCGCGGCGCTCCAGCGCTTGTCGGTGTGGCCGGTGAGCGTGCGCCAGGCCACCGAGGCGAAGCCGTCGCTGCGGTCGATCGGCCAGTCGGCCACGCCCAGGCGCGATCCGTCAAGGGCCCACTCCCAGCGCTGCGAGCGGCCGCGCCAGTCCACATGTGCAGCATGGCCGATCAGCAGCAGCGCCAGGGCCGAACCCACCCAGGCCGCCACGCCGGCTTGCAGGCTGCCACCGGTGCTCCAGAACGAAAGGCCCTTGGCGGCCGAACCCGCCACCAGCAACGAGGCCAGCAGCAGGAAACTCGACGCGAGGGCGAGCCGCCCGTGCATGGCCAGCGCCGCCACCACGATGTGCGGCAGGAACATCGCGGCCGCGCCGACGGGCGAGCGCGCCTCGGGCGAGGCCCAGAGCAGCAGCAAGGCCGCCACCGCCGGCAGGCTGGCCAGCGCCAACTCCGGCCAGCCCTGCGCCCAGCCCGCGCCGGGCTGCAATGCATGCAGCACGCCGCGATCGAAACTGAGCACCGTGGTGGCCGTCGCCAGCATGCCCAGGCCCAGCACGACCCAGCCGACGCTCAGCGCCTGCCAGGCGCCCCAGCCGGCATCGCCCGGAAACCAGGCCGCCAGGGCCAGCGTGGCCGGCAACGCCGCACCGACGATGACGCCCAGCGCCAGCACGCCCACGTCGACGGATCGCTCGAGCCGGGCGTCGAAGTCGAGCCGACGCATCAACGCATGCGCCAGCAACGCTGCCAGCCCCATGGCCATGGCGCCGACGGCAGCATCGGTCATGGGCATGCCGCTGCCCAGCAAGGCGACGAAGGTGCCGACCACCGCGCCCACCAGCACGGGCGGCCCCCAGCGGAGGAGGGCGGCCAGCGCAAGCCCGGCCGGAAGCGCGATGGCGCTCCAGGGCTTGAGGGCGAGGCTCAGCGAGCCGGCATACGACAACAGCAGTGCAGTCAGGCCGATGCTGAGCACCGACAGGCCGACCGACAGCGACTTGTTCAAGCGCTGCGAGGACGCGGCTGTCGTTGCCGCTGCGGGGGCTGCGGGTGCAGCGTCCGGCTGATCCATCGAGGGCTTCGGTCGCCGCCTGCGCTGGGGGCTAGAGGGCGAAGTCCGACAGGCTGCGCCCGTCCACTAGCGCGGCCCTCAGCCACTTCGGCTGCAGCCCGCGTCCGGACCAGGTCTCGCCTGTCTCCGGGTGACGGTACTTCGGCGCCACCTTCGAAGGCGCCGACGGCCTGGCCGTGCGCAATGGTGCGGGCCGCGGAGTGCCACCGATGTCGGCAATCGTCAAGCCGAATTGCGCCATCAGCTCGCGCACCTGGGCCACGGCGCGCTCGCGCTCGGCGCGCTGGGTGTCGATGATGAGCTGGTCGAGCGCGGCCTTCTGGGCCAGCAGTTCTGCAAGGCTTGCCATCGGGCGCGCTCAGGCCGCGGGCGGCACGTAGCCGACCGGCTTGTCGGCACCGGTGCCGAAGAAGAACTGTTCCATCTGCCGCGCCAGGTACTGGCGGGCGCGCGCGTCAGCCAGGTTGAGCCGGTTCTCATTGACGAGCATGGTCTGGTGCTTCTTCCAGAGCTCGAAGGCCTCCTGGCTGACGTTGTCGAAGATGCGCTTGCCGAGCTCGCCCGGGTAAGGCGGGAAGGCGATTCCCTGGGCTTCCTTCTTCAGGTACACGCACTGAACCATCCGTGCCATCGTCGTTATTCCTCAGTTGAACTTCTTGACCAGCACCTGCGAACGCCGGTCCCAGTTGTACTTGCGTTTGCGGGCCTCGGGCAGCCAGTCGGGGTCGACCTGCACGAAGCCGCGCTTGATGAACCAATGCATGGTGCGCGTCGTGAGCACGAACATGCTCTGCAGCCCCATCGCGCGGGCGCGCTGCTCGACGCGCTTGAGCAGCCGCTCGCCGTCGCCCTGGCCCTGGCTGAGCGGGCTCACGGTGAGTGCCGCCATCTCGGCGGTGCGCGCCTCGGGGAACGGGTAGAGCGCGGCGCAGCCGAAGATGATGCCGTCGTGCTCGACCACGCTGTAGTAGGCGATGTCGCGCTCGATCTCGTGGCGGTCGCGGCGCACCAGGGTGCCGTCTTTTTCAAACGGCTCGATGAGCTGGATGATGCCGCCGACGTCGTCGGACGCGGCCTCGCGCAGGCTCTCGAGCTTTTCGTCGACGACCATGGTGCCGACGCCGTCGTGCGTGAACACCTCGAGCAGCAAGGCACCGTCGGTGGCAAAGGGCAGGATGTGGCTGCGCTCGACGCCGCCTTCGCAGGCCTTGACGCAGTGCTGGAGGTAAAACGCAGTGTCGGTGGGCAGGGCCGGGGGCGGCAGTTCGGCGATCAGGCGTTTGGCGTCGGCCAGGGCGAGTTCGGTGTCGATGCCGGCGTCCGGGTCCGTACTGGCAACGTTCGGGCCCTTGGTGATGCTTTCCGCGATGCCCGGCACCTCGGTCACGAACACCAGCTTGTCGGCCTGCAGCGCGATCGCGGTGCTCGTGGCCACGTCTTCCATCGTCAGGTTGAAGGCCTCGCCCGTGGGCGAAAAGCCGAACGGGCTGAGCAGCACGATGGCGCCGCTGTCGAGCGCGCTGCGCATGGCCACCGAGTCGACGCGGCGCACGAGGCCGCTGTGCATGAAGTCGATGCCATCGACGATGCCCACCGGCCGCGCCGTGAGGAAGTTGCCCGACACCACGCGCACCGTGCTGTTGGCCATGGGCGTGTTGGGTAGGCCCTGGCTGAAGGCGGCCTCGATCTCGAAGCGCAGCTGGCCAGCAGCCTCTTGTGCGGCGTCCAGTGCCACCGCGTCGGTGATGCGCACGCCGCGGTGGTACTTGCTGACCTGGCCCTTCAGCGCGAGCTGCTCCGTCACTTGCGGCCGGAAGCCGTGCACCAGCACCAGCTTCAGGCCCATCGCGTGCAGGATGGCAAGGTCCTGCGCGAACACCGTCAGCTTGCCCGCGGCGATGGCCTCGCCGGCCAGGCCGACCACAAAGGTCTTGCCGCGGTAGGCGTGGATGTAGGGCGCCACGGCCCGGAACCAGGGGACGAAGGTGTGGGGGAAGACGAGGCTCATCGAGGGCGGCGGCAGGGAGCGGGGATTGTGCCGCAGCGTGCATTGACGCGCGGGCCGGCTCGGCGCACGATTCGGACGCCAACATGACATCAGGAGCATGGCGATGGACGCCTACAAGACCCATGGAGCTTTCAGCTGGAACGAGCTGATGACCACCGACCCGGCGGCGGCCGGCGCGTTCTATGCCGGCCTGTTCGGCTGGACGATCAAGGACATGGACATGGGCACAGGCCCGTACCACGTGGCCAGCGTCGGCGACACCCAGATCGCCGGCATCATGGGCCCGGTGCCCGGCGCGCCGCCGATGCCACCCGCCTGGGGCTGCTACATCACGGTCGACAACGTCGATGAGACTCTGGCCAAGTGCGCGGCGCTGGGCGGCCAGGTACTGGTGCCGCCGATGGACGTGCCGGGCGTCGGCCGCATGGCCGTGCTGCAGGATCCGCAAGGCGCGGTGTTCAGCGTCATGGCGTATTCGGCCTGAGTGAGCCCGCCCCGCGGGGCTGGGCGGTTGGCTGAGCGGTTCACTGAGCGCAGGGCGCGGCGGGGATAATCTGCCCCCTCGTGGATGATCCTGCCGGCCGCCCAGGCCCGGCCACCGCCCCGGTGGCCCACCCCGTACCGCCCATCACCTACCCTGAATCGCTGCCGGTCTCGGCCCGGCGCGAAGAGATCGCGCGCGCCATCCGCGAGCATCCGGTGGTCATCGTCTGCGGCGAAACGGGCTCGGGCAAGACGACACAGCTGCCGAAGATCTGCCTCGAGCTCGGCCGCGGGCGCGGCGCCGGCGGCCGCGGGCTGATCGGCCACACGCAGCCGCGGCGCATCGCGGCCAGCAGCGTGGCCAAGCGCATCGCCGAAGAGCTGAGCTCGCCGCTCGGCGAGGTGGTCGGCTACAAGGTGCGCTTTCAAGACCGCCTGCAGCCCGGCGCCAGCGTGAAGCTGATGACCGACGGCATCCTGCTGGCCGAGACCGAGAGCGATCCACTCCTCAAGGCCTACGACACGCTGATCATCGACGAGGCCCACGAGCGCAGCCTCAACATCGATTTCCTGCTCGGCTACCTGAAAGAAGTGCTGGCGCGGCGCAGCGACCTGAAGCTGATCGTCACCTCGGCCACCATCGACGCCGATCGCTTTGCGAACCACTTCGCCAGTCGGCACGGGCCGGCGCCGGTGATCATGGTGAGCGGCCGCCTGTTCCCGGTGGAGCAGCGCTGGCGGCCCTTCGAGGAAAGCCGCAACCGCGATCTCAACGACGCCGTGGCCGATGCGGTAGATGAGCTCTGGGCCGGCGGCCAGCGCGGCGACATCCTCGTCTTCATGCCCGGCGAGCGCGAGATCCGCGAGGGCGCCGACCACCTGCGCCGCCACCTCGCGCAAGCCCTGAAAGGCGGGCCGCCGCCGGAAGTGCTGCCGCTTTTCGCGCGCCTGAGCCCGGCGGAGCAGGACCGGGTCTTCCAAGCAGGCAACGGCCGCCGCATCGTGCTGGCCACCAACGTGGCCGAGACCTCGCTCACGGTGCCGGGCATCCGCTACGTCATCGACCCCGGGCTGGCGCGCGTCAAGCGCTACAGCTTCCGCAACAAGGTCGAGCAGTTGCAGGTCGAGCCCATCAGCCAGGCCGCGGCGGCGCAGCGGGCAGGGCGCTGCGGGCGCGTGGCCAACGGCATCTGCATCCGGCTCTACGGCGAAGATGAATTCGCCGGCCGCCCGCGCTTCACCGACCCGGAGATCCTGCGCTCCAGCCTGGCCGGTGTCATCTTGCGCATGAAGTCGCTGCACCTGGGCACCGTGGAGGAGTTCCCGTTTGTCG
>JBIJAP010000468.1:0-2950 GCA_044345715.1 Rubrivivax sp. | reverse complement strand
AGTGCAGGCCGCGGCCGAGGAACAGCGCGTTGTCCATGCGCGCGAAGTCCTCCGCCCATGAAATGACCTGCGGCTCCAGCGCCAGCACCGCCTGCAGGGCCTTGGGCAGGTGGCGCAGCGCCTTCAGGTGCTGGCCTTCAGCGGCCGCATCGAGCCGGCCGCGCTTCTTGGCCAGCGCCAGCGTCAGCAGGTACAGGCCGGCCAGCTGGGTGGTGAAGGCCTTGGTGCTGGCCACGCCGATCTCGACACCGGCGCGCGTGATGTAGGCGAGCTTGCATTCGCGCACCATCGCACTCGTGGCCACGTTGCAGATGGTCAGCGTGTGCGGCATGCCCAGGCTGCGCGCGTGCTTGAGCGCGGCCAGCGTGTCGGCCGTCTCGCCGCTTTGCGTGATCGTCACGACCAGCGTGCGCGGGTCGGGCACGCTGTCGCGGTAGCGGTACTCGCTGGCGATCTCCACCGTGGTCGGGATGCCGGCGATGCTCTCGAGCCAGTATCGAGCCGTGCTGCCGCTGTAGTAGCTGGTGCCGCAGGCCAGGATGAGCACGCGGTCGACGGCACCAAACACCTCATCGGCACCCTCACCAAAGAGGTCGGCATCGAAGCCCTCCACGCCCTCCAGCGTGTCGGCCAGCGCGCGCGGCTGCTCGAAGATCTCCTTCTGCATGTAGTGCCGGTAGGGGCCGAGCTCGGCGGCGCCGCTGTGCGCGTGAACGGTGCGCGCGGGGCGGTCGACGGCCACGTAGCGGCCTGAGGTGGCATCGAGCCGGCTCACCCAGACGCGGCCCATCTGCAGGTCGATCACATCGCCTTCTTCGAGGTAGACGATCTGGTTCGTCACGCCGGCCAGCGCCATGGCGTCGCTGGCCAGGAAGTTCTCGCCCTGGCCCTGCCCCACCACCAGCGGGCTGCCCTCGCGCGCACCGACCACGCGGTGCGGCTCGTCGCGGCAGAACACGGCGATGGCGTAGGCGCCCTTCAGGCGCGGCAGCGCGCGCTGCACGGCATCGAGCAGGTCGCCGTCGTACAGGCTGTGCACAAGGTGGGCGATGACCTCGGTGTCGGTCTGGCTCGAGAAGGCGTAGCCCTTGGCCTGCAGCTCGGTGCGCAGGTCTTCATGGTTCTCGATGATGCCGTTGTGCACCAGCGCCACTTTGCCGCTGGCGGCCTCTTTGGCGTGCGGGCCGGGGCTGAAGTGCGGGTGCGCGTTGTGCACCGCCGGCGCGCCGTGTGTGGCCCAGCGCGTGTGGGCGATGCCGGTACCGGCGCTGATGCCATCGGCCGCCGCATGGCCTTCAAGCTCGGCCACGCGGCTGGTGCTGCGCGCGCGACGGAGCTCACCCCCCTGGTGGACGGCGACACCGCAGCTGTCGTAGCCGCGGTACTCGAGCCGCTTCAGGCCCTCGATGAGGATGGGAACGATGTTGCGGGTACTGACCGCGCCGACGATGCCGCACATGGAGAACCTCCCGAATCCGGAAAGCGGCGATGGTAGGTAGAGCGCGTTGCAATGAGTGTGCTTTTTTCAATACTCAGTGCAATCAGATTTCATACGTGAACTAGGACAACGGTTTCTTGCATCCTGGTAGCTTCGATGAAATCATCGCCTCATGGAACTCGATGCCACCGACCGCCGCCTGCTCGACCTGCTGCAAACCGACGCTGCCTTGTCCAACCAGGAACTCGCCGCCGCTGCCCACACCAGCCCGGCCACGGCGCTGCGGCGGGTGCGGCGGCTGGTGGATGCCGGGCTTATCGAACGCCGGGTGGCGCTGCTGAACCCCGACCGCCTGGGCCACGGCCTGACGGCGTTGGTGGAGATCACGCTCGACCGCCAGGGCGCCGAGCACCTGGACGCCTTCGAGCAGCGCATCGCCTCAGACGACGAGGTGCAGCAACTCTGGCGCGTCTCGCCCGGCCCCGACTTCGTGCTCGTGGTGCACTGCGCCGACATGCCCGGCTACCAGGCGCTGGCGCAGCGGCTGTTTACGCAGGACGCGAACGTGCGCAACGTGAAGGCGTACTTTGCGTTGAAGCGGGCGAAGTTCGAGCCGCGGTTGAAACTGCCGGGGAGCAGCCGGTCGGGCTGAGGCGAACGGCGGGGAAGTCCGTTCGGGCTGGGGTGAGCGGCGGAGAGAACCGTTCGGGCTGAGCCTGTCGAAGCCCTCGCTGCGCACCACCGGCCCTTCGACAAGCTCAGGGCGAACGGGCGTGGGGGGCTGGCCCTTCGACAAGCTCAGGGCGAACGGGCGTGGGGGGCTGGCCCTTCGACTGGCTCAGGGCGAACGGGTGCAGGCCCTTGCCGAACGCGTGCGGGCTGCCCTCAAGCTTGGCGCAGCACCGCCAGACCCTTGAGGTACTCGCCTTCAGGAAAGGTCATCGTGGTCGGGTGATCCGGCGCGCCTTGCAGCCGCTGCAAGATCGCCCCGTCCACGCCGGCATCCAGCGCCGCGCCGGCCACGATCTTGTGGAACAGGTCGGCGCTGATGCCGCCGCTGCAGCTGAAGGTGAGCAACAGCCCACCCGGCGCCAGCAGCTGAAACGCCAGCAGGTTGATGTGCTTGTAGGCGCGCGCCGCGCGCTCCGCATGGGCCGCGGTGGGCGCGAACTTTGGTGGGTCCAGCACGATGGCGTCGAAGCGCTCGCCCGCGTGCAGCGCCTGCTTCAGGAAGGCCGGCACGTCGGCGTCGTGGCACACGCTGGCAGCGGCGTCGAAACCATTGAGCGCGACGTGCTGCTGCACCCGCGCCAGCGCCGGGGCCGAGCTGTCCACGCTCACCACCTGCGTGGCGCCCCCCTGCAGCGCGGCCACCGTGAAGCCGCCGGTGTAGCAGTAGGTGTTGAGCACGCGCTTCAGCCCGAAGTGCCGCACCGCGTGGGCGAGCCAGCCGCGGTTGTCGCGCTGGTCGAGGTAGAAGCCGGTCTTGTGGGCATAGGGCACAACGAGCGG
>JBIJAP010000347.1:0-4191 GCA_044345715.1 Rubrivivax sp. | reverse complement strand
ATGGTGGCCGTAGTGGGGGCGGTCATGTCGCCACCGCTCAGCTCGCCGCCCCGCAGCCAGCCGGTCACGGCCGGCAGGCCTTCGAGCTCGCGCACGCTGGCGTCGCTGCGCTCGTAAAGGCGGGTGCAGCCGGTGGCAGCCAACAGCGCGTCGGAGATCGGCGCCTTCCAGCGCTCGACACCGGCGCTGCCGAACTGGGCCACCAGCAGATCGGTGCCATAACGGTCGACCACCAGGCCGGGCAGGCCGTCGGCCTCGCCGTGAACCAGGCGCACACCGCTGCTGGCCACGGCCATGCGCTGGCGCAGCGCCACGGCGCGCTGAATGCGGCGCGCGAACAGCGCCGCGTCGATGCGCTCGGCCTCGTCAAAGCTCCAGCAGCGCACGCGGATGCGGCTGGCGGGGCTGAACGCGCCCCAGGCCAGGAAGCGGCCGTCGGCGGCCTCCACACGCACCGTTTCGCCGGGGTCGGCGCGACCGCGCTCGATGGCGCCGTCGAACACCCAGGGGTGGCGGCGCAGCAGCGAGCGCTCCTTGCCTTCGCGCAGGCGGATGGTCTTCATGCTTCAGGCGCCCGGCTCGCCGTCCCAGTAGTCCAGCGACTCGGCCTTGCGGTGGATGAGGATGCGGCCCTTGCTAAAGGCGTTGACCTTGCCCGAGTCCGGGTACTCGCAGACCTCGGGCGCGCGCCGCGTGCTGATCGACAGGTACTTCAGCGGCGCGT
Organism: Rubrivivax sp.; assembly: GCA_044345715.1. Taxonomy (GTDB): domain Bacteria; phylum Pseudomonadota; class Gammaproteobacteria; order Burkholderiales; family Burkholderiaceae_C; genus Rubrivivax. The sequence continues at coordinate 3,467 of JBIJAP010000347.1, read as the reverse complement.
CAGAGGTGTTGATGATCTGGTGCGGGTACTCGCGCCCGGCCGGGATCACGATCACGTCGCCGCGCACGATGGGCAGCATCTCGCCTGCCGCGCGCAGCGTGCCGGAGCCCTCGAGCACGATGAACATCTCTTCTTCGGCGTGGTGCAGGTGGTAGGGGCAGGCGCGCTTGCCGGGCGGCACGATGTCGACGCTCACGCCCAGGTCGCGCGCGGCCAGCCCGTCGGTGAACGAGACGCCCATGCTCTCGTAGGCCGAGCCGCGCACGAAGGGCGTCATCTCGGCGGTTTCGTGGTTGCGGATCAGCAGCGCACGCAGCTCGTCGGCGCGTGGGGTCGTCATGGCGGGGCTCCCGGCAATGCAGGCGCGCATTCTTGCAGCGGTGGCGGAGCGGGCACTTCGACAGGCTCAGTGCGAACGGATGTCTTTGCACAGCCCTGCACCCGTTCGGGCTGAGCCTGTCGAAGCCCTCGCTGTGAACCACCGGCCCTTCGACAAGCTCAGGGCGAACGGGTGCAGGCCCTTCGACAAGCTCTGGGCGAACGGGGGCTGCTGCACACGCCTGCCCGAAAGGCTCAGGGCCCAGAATGCCGCGCCATGGTGCTCAATCTCATCTGGGTCGCCTTCATCCTGATCGGCTTTGTCGTTGCCCTGTTCAAGCTGGCGCAGGGCGATATGACGATCTTCACGAAGGTCATGACCGGCCTCTTCGACACCGCGAAGACCGGCTTCGATATCTCGCTGGGTCTCGTGGGCGTGATGTGCCTGTGGCTGGGCATCATGAAGATCGGCGAGCGCGCCGGCATGATCAGCCTGTTCGCGCGCGCCATCGCGCCGCTCTTCGAGCGCGTGTTCCCGGGCATCCCGCGCGGCCACCCGGCGGGCGGCAGCATCGTCATGAACATGAGCGCCAACATGCTGGGCCTGGACAACGCCGCCACGCCGCTGGGCCTGAAGGCGATGAAGGAGCTGCAGGAGATCAACACCGACAAGAGCACCGCCAGCGATCCGATGATCATGTTCCTGGTGCTCAACACGGCGGGCATCACGATCATCCCCACCTCGGTGATCGCCATCCGCCAGACCATGGCGGCCAGCCAGGGCCTGGTGGGTTTCAACGCGGCCGACATCTTCTTGCCGACGCTGATCGGCACCTTCATCTCGTTTGCCGCCGGGCTGGTGGCCGTGGCCTGGGTGCAGCGCATCCGGCTGCTGCAGCTGCCCATCCTGCTGTTCTTCGGCGGCTTCGGCGCGCTGATGGCAGTGATGTACCTCAGCCTGCGCGAGCTGGCTCCGGCGCAGATGAGCTCGACCATCGGGCTCATCGGCAGCCTGGTGATCTTCGGCATCATCGTGCTGTTCGTGGCCGTGGGCGCGGCGCGGCGCATCAACGTCTACGAGGCCTTCGTCGAAGGCGCCAAAGAGGGCTTCGGCGTCGCGGTGATGATCATTCCGTACCTCATCGCCATCCTGGTGGCGATCTCGGTGTTCCGCACCACCGGCTGCATGGACTTCATCGTCGGCGGCATCGGCGCCCTCGTGCTGGCGCTCGGCATGAACGCCGACTTCGTGCCCGCGCTGCCCGTGGGCCTGATGAAGACGCTCTCGGGCAGCGGCGCCCGCGGTCTGATGGTGGACGTGATGACGACCTACGGCGTCGACTCGTTCCAGGGCAAGCTGGCGGCCATCATCCAGGGCTCCACCGAAACCACCTTCTACGTGCTGGCGGTGTACTTCGGCAGCGTGAACATCGTGAAGACGCGCTACGCGCTGGCCTGCGGGCTGTTTGCCGACCTGGTGGGTGTGGTGGGTGCCATCTTCGTGGGCTACGCGTTCTTCTACTGACGGCGCTCTCTCATCTATTCTTTTTTCTATTCATGTTCTAATTCATGAATGGAACTCGGTGCTGCCTCGCACGCCCCCTCTCACGCCCCCTTTCACGAAGCGGCCGTCCGTGAGCTGCTGGCCCGCGGCCCGCTCAGCAGCAAGGCGCTGCAGCAGCGTCTGGCGCTGAGCCAGCCGACGGTGTCGCGCGCGCTGGCCGCGCTGGCGGCTCGCGGCGATGAGCTCGTGCGCCTGGGCAGCGGGCGCTCTTCTTTCTATTCACTGCGCGACCCCTGGCCCGAGCTTCCGCGGCTGCCGGTGCGCCGTGTCGACGAAGCCGGCCGCGTGCACGAGCTCGGCCTGCTGGTGCCGATCAAGCCCGCCGGCTTCGTGTTGCAGGGTGCCGACGGCACGGCCCGCCTGAGCGACGGGCTGCCCTGGTGGCTGGCCGATCTGCGGCCGCAGGGCTTTCTCGGCCGTGGCTTCGCGCAGCAGCACGCCGCGGCGCTGGGCCTGCCCGCGGCGGTGCACACCTGGGCCGACCGGCATGTGCTGCGCGCACTGGCCGCGCAGGGCTTCGATGGCGTCGGCAACCTGCTGGTCGGTGACACCGCCCGCGATCTGTTCCTGCGCACCGCCGTGCCCGCCGCCCTGCCGCGTGCCGGCCGCGGCGCCGCCTACGCACGGCGCGCCGCGCAGGCCCTGGCGGGTGATGTGCCAGGCTCGTCAGCCGGCGGCGAGCAACCCAAGTTCACGGCCTTCGCCGCCACCGCATCGGGCCCGGCTCACGTGCTCGTGAAGTTCAGCCTGCCCGAGGCCAACCCGCTCACCGAGCGCTGGCGCGATCTGCTGCTGGCCGAGCATCTGGCGCTGCAGGTGCTGCACGACGGCGGGCTGGCCGCTGCACGTTCAGAGCTCGTCGAGCAAGGCACGCAGCGCTTCCTGCAGCTCGAGCGCTTTGACCGCATCGGCGCCCTCGGCCGCCGCGCGCTGCACTCGCTCGGCAGCCTCGACGACGAGTTCACCGGCGACCGCTCCGCCCCCTGGCCCGTGGCGGTGGAGCGGCTGGTGCAGCAGCGGCTGGTGGAGCCCCAGGCGCTGCCGGCGGTGCAGCAGCTCTACGCCTTCGGCGTGCTGATCGCCAACACCGACATGCACATGGGCAACCTGTCGTTCTTCAGCGCACCCGACCAGGTCTGCTCACTGGCGCCGGCCTACGACATGCTGCCCATGGCGCTGGCGCCCACGGCAGCGGGCGCGCTGCGCGATGCGCTGCCGCCGCTGCAGCTGCCCGCGAGCGTGCCGCTGGCCACCTGGCACCCGGCGCTGGCGCTGGCGCGCGAATGGTGTGATCGCCTGCAGGCCGCAAGCACCGCCGGTCGACTGTCGGCCTCATTCGAGCCGGCATTCGTTGCCCTGCACGATCGTCTGGTGCAGGCTGCCGCGCAAGTGGCGCGCATCGCGGCCTGAGGGCCCGCAGCGCCGCGCAGCCCGCCGGCCTCAAGGCTTCTTGGCCTTCGCCCGCGGGTGCGCCGCGTCGTACACCTTCGCCAGGTGCTGGAAGTCGAGCTTGGTGTAGACCTGCGTGGTGCTGATGCTGGCGTGGCCCAGCAGCTCCTGCACGGCGCGCAGGTCGCCGCTGCTC
>JBIJAP010000140.1:0-8213 GCA_044345715.1 Rubrivivax sp. | reverse complement strand
CCGGGCTGGCCGGCCGCAAGCTCACGCGCATCGACAGGCTCGGCGCATAGGCCGCGATGACGGCGCCGAGCAGCACGATCACCCACACCAGGTACACCCACAGCAGCAGGATCGGCACCGCGGCGAAAGTGCCGTACACCGCGCTGTAGGTCGGCACGCTGTCCAGGTACCAGGCCAGCAGGCGCTTGACGATCTCGAAGGCCGCGGCCACGAACACGCCGGCGGCCATGGCATGGCGCCAGCGCACGGCCGTGTTCGGTACGTAGTGGTACAGGCCCGCCGCCGCCAGCGTCAGCACCGCGAACTGCAGGCCCTCGAGCAGCAGCGACACGCCTCCCGGCAGCGCCGCCACCCAGCCCTTGGAGGCCGACACCGCGTACGAGGTGGCCGTCAGGCTCATGCCCAGCGCCAGGGGCCCCAACGTGATGGCGGCCCAGTACACCAGCACACGCTGGCCGAGCGAGCGTGACTTGCGTACGCGCCAGATGGCATTGAGCGTGCGGTCGATCGTCAGCACCAGGGCCAGTGCCGTGGCGACCAGCAGCACCAGGCCCAGCGTGCCCATGCCGCGCGCCTTGCTGGCGAAGTTCGTCAGGCCGCGCATCACCGGCCGTGCGATGTTGTCCGGCACGAGGTGCTGCAGGAAGTACTCCTGCAGCGCGCGCTCGAAGCCCGCGAACATCGGGAACACCGTGAAGGCGGCCAGCATCACCGTGACCAGCGGCACCAGCGCGATCAGCGTCGTGAAGGTCAGGCTGCCGGCGGTGAGGCCGAGCCGGTCTTCCTTGAAGCGCTGCGCCAGCACGCGCAGCGTTTCCTGCCAGGGCCAGCGGCGCAGCGTGTCGGGCAGCTCGAGCGCGAGGCCGGCCGCGCGCGCTGCCGGGCCGGCCTCGGGCCCGGCGGTGACAAGGCCGCTTTCGGCGCGAACCGGCAATGGCTTGGACATGCTCACTATCATGCCGCATGCCCCCGCAAAGCCCTCCGCCCACGACCCCCGACCCGAGCGTGCAGCGCGCACGCGCCCTGGCCTTCGTTTCCGTGGTCGGCCTCATCATCGTGGGCCTCGCCTGGGAGCTGTGGCTGGCGCCCACCGGCAGCGGCACCTGGGCCGTCAAGGTGCTGCCGCTCCTGCTGTGCATCGGCGGTCTGATGCGCCACCGGCTCTACACGTTTCGCTGGCTGAGCCTGCTGGTGTGGCTGTACTTCCTGGAAGCCATCGTGCGCGCCATCACCGAGGGCGGCTGGTCGCAGGCGATGGCGCTGCTGCAGCTGGTGCTGTCACTGGTGCTGTTCGGCGCCTGCAGCCTGTACGTGCGCTGGCGGCTGCAGAACGGCCGCCGGCTGGCCGCTGAAGCCGAAGCACAGGCCGAAGCCCAGGCCGCAGCCGGGGCGCGGGAAGCCGCACCTTGACGCCTGCGCCGGCCGACGCTTTGCTCGACACGCTGCGCGGCATCGTCGGCGCGGCCCAGGTGCTGACCGACGGCGACCTCAGCGCCTTCGAGCAGGACTGGCGCCGCCGCTGGCGCGGCCGTGCGCGCGCCGTCGTGCGGCCCGGCAGCACCGCCGAAGTCGCCGCCGTGGTGCGCGCCTGCGCGGCCGCTGGCACGGCGCTGGTGCCGCAGGGCGGCAACACCGGCCTGGTGGGCGGCGGCGTGCCCGACGCCACGGGCACGCAGGTGCTGCTGAGCCTGCAGCGCTGCAACCGCATCCGCGCCATCGACGAGGCCAACCTCACGCTCACGGCCGAGGCCGGCTGCGTGCTGCAGACGCTGCAGCAGGCCGCCGCCGCACGCGGCCTGCTGCTGCCGCTGAGCCTGGCGGCCGAGGGCAGCTGCACGCTGGGCGGCAACCTGGCCACCAACGCGGGCGGCACGCAGGTGCTGCGCTGGGGCAACGCCCGCGATCTGTGCCTGGGGCTCGAGGTGGTCACGGCCACCGGCGAGGTCTGGCACGGCCTCACTGGCCTGCGCAAGGACAACACCGGCTACGACCTGCGCGACCTCTTCGTCGGCAGCGAAGGCACGCTGGGCATCATCACCGCGGCGACCCTGAAGCTGGCACCACAGCCCGCCGCCACCACCACCGCGCTTGCGGCCTGCGCCACGCTGCACGACTGCGTGGCGCTGCTGAACCTGGCGCGCACGCGGCTGGGGGCCGGGCTCACCGGCTTCGAGGTCATGGGCCGCTTCGCGCTCGATCTGGTGGCGGCGCACTTCCCCGCCCTGCCGCAGCCGCTGCCCGGCGCGCCCTGGACGGTGCTGCTGGAGCAGAGCGACGTTGAAGGCGAGGCCCCGGCGCGGGCGCGTTTCGAGCGCCTGCTCGAGGCCGCCATCGAACAGGGCAGCGCGGCCGACGCCGTGGTGGCCGAAAGCCTGGCGCAGAGCCGCGCGCTGTGGCATCTGCGCGAGTCCATCCCGCTGGCCCAGGCCGAAGAGGGCCTGAACATCAAGCACGACATCGCCGTGCCGGTGTCGGCCATCCCGCGCTTTTGCGAGCGCACCGACGCGCTGCTGGCGGCGCGCTGGCCGGGCGTGCGCCTGGTGAACTTCGGCCATCTGGGCGACGGCAACCTGCACTACAACGTGCAGGCCCCCGCGGGCCAGGGTGGCGCGGAGTTCCTGGCCCAACATGAACACGCCGTCAACCAGGTGGTGTTCGACAGCGTGGCCGAAGAAGGCGGCTCGTTCTCGGCCGAACACGGCATCGGCGCACTCAAGCGCGACGAATTGGCCGCGCGCAAGGACCCGGTGGCACTGGCGCTGATGCGATCCATCAAGCAGGCGCTCGATCCCGCCGGCCTGATGAACCCCGGCCGGGTGCTCTGAAGCCCTGAGCGGCTTCTGGCGCAGGGCTCAGCAGGCCCCGGTGGGCCTGCCGAGCCACGCTACTGCAGGGGGCCCTTCATCGACGCCGGCAAGGGGATGGCGACGGTCTCGATGCCTTCGTCGAGCAGCGCCTGGCGCTCCTCGGGCGAGGCCTGGCCTCGGATGCCGCGCTGGGCGACTTCACCGTAGTGGATGCGCCGCGCTTCCTCGGCGAAGCGCTCGCCGACGTCCTCGGTGCGCTCGACCAGTTGCCGCACCGCCTGCAACCAGGCCGACTGCATGTCGGCCGCCCGGGCCACCGTGGCGGAGGCGGTGGCGGTGGCAGTGGCGGTGGCCGCTGGGGCTGCAGCCGGCGTCGGTTGCGGCGCCTGCGCACCCGAGAGGTTCAGGCGCGGCGCCGAAGGCAAGCGGCGCACCTCGGCGTCGTTGCACAGCGGGCAAGCCAGCAGCCCCCGGGCCTTCTGGGCCTGGAAGTCGTCGTCGGAGCCGAACCAACCCTCAAAGAGGTGTCCCTGCGTGCACTGCAGGTCGAAGACCTTCATCGTGCGGTCATGCTACGTCGGGAGCACGGTCTGCGCGGGTCCATACCCATGGACGATTGCCGGTCAGGGCCGCCTTCAGCCAGTGCAGGCCGATCAGCGTCTTGACGTCGGTGAGCTCGCCGCGGTCGTCGAGGGCACTCAGTGCCGACAGCGGCATGGTCACCGTCTCGACGAACTCGCCGGCGTCCGGCCGTGCCGGCCCGGGCTGAAGCCCACGCGCAAACCACAGCGCGATGCCTTCGCTGCTGTAGGCCGGCGCGTTGTGGATCCAGCCGCCCCAGGCCCACTCGGCGGCGCTGTAGCCGGTTTCCTCGAGCAGCTCGCGCTCGGCACAGGCCCGCGTGGGCTCGCCGGCCTCACGCTTGCCGGCCGGCCATTCGAGCAGCACGCGGTCAATCGGATAGCGGTGCTGGCGCACCAGCACCACGTCGGGGTCCGGGCCGTCGCCGAGCAGCGGGATCACGGCCACGGCGCCGGGGTGGCGGATGTACTCGCGCGTGGCCGTGCTGCCATCGGGCAGGCGCACGGTGTCGCGGTGCACTTCGAGAAAGCCGCCGCTGAGCAGCGTCTCTCCGCCGAGCGCGTGCTCGCGCAAGTGAGCGTCGAGCCCGGGCCCGTCGCGGTTGGGCTCGTCAGGCATCGACGGCGGCGGTGTCTCGACCGCCCCGGCGCAGGTAACGCCAGATGAAGCCCGGAAAGGCGAAGGTCACGAACAGGCAAGCCATCGCGGCGTAGAACTGCCAGCCTTGGGGCTGCCGGCGGCCAAGGTGATCTTCGATCAGGAAGCCCAGGCCCAACACCAGGCCCAGCATCAGCAGCATCTCGAGCAGCCGCCACGCCAACACCTTGGGCGCGCGCCGCGGCCCGACGATGAACAGGCGCTCGTTGACGAAGGGCAGGTTCGCTGCGATCAGCGCCACCACGATGACCCCCCAGACCTCAAGCGCGTGGTTCATCTCAGCTGGTGAACGTACGCTGGATGGCGTCGCGGCACAGGGCCATCAGGCCGCCCGAGAACAGGCCGAACACCAGCACGGCCGCACCGTTGAGCGCGAGCATGACCGTGACACCCTGGCCGTGCGCAGGCACAGCCTGGCCGGTGGGCTCGTCGAACCACATCACCTTGACGACACGCAGGTAGTAGAACGCGCCGATCAGAGAGAACAGCACCGCCACGATGGCCATCACGATGTACAGCGTGACATTGGTGGTGACCAGCGCCTGGATGACGCTGAGCTTGGCGAAGAAGCCGATCATCGGCGGCACGCCGGCCAGCGAGAACATGAACACTGTCATCACGCCGGCCATCCACGGCGACTTCTTCGACAGGCCGGCGAGATCGTTGATCTCCTCGCTCTCGAAGCCCTGGCGCGACAGCAGCATGATCAGGCCGAAGGTGCCCAGCGTCGTCAGCACGTAGGCCACGAGGTAGAACAGGGCTGAGCTGTAGGCGTTGGCGGCCGACAGCGTGTTGCCGCTCACCACGCCGGCCGACAGGCCCAGCACGATGAAGCCCATCTGCGCGATGGTGCTGTAGGCCAGCATCCGCTTGAGGTTGCTCTGAGCAATGGCGGCGATGTTGCCCACCGCCAGGCTGGCCACGGCCAGCACGATGAACATCTGCTGCCAGTCGACCGCCAGGCCCAGCATGCCCTCCACGAGCAGGCGGATGGTGATGGCAAAGGCGGCAAACTTCGGCGCGCCGCCGATCAGCAGCGTGACGGCCGTCGGCGCGCCCTGGTACACATCGGGCACCCACATATGGAACGGCGCGGCACCCAGCTTGAAGGCCAGGCCCGCCACCACGAACACGGTACCGAAGACCAGCACTTCCTTGTTGATGCCGCCGCCGGCGATGCGCTCGAACACGCGCGGGATCTCCAGCGTGCCGGTTGCGCCGTACATCATGCTCAGGCCGTACAGCAGGAAGCCGCTGGCCAGCGCGCCCAGCACGAAATACTTCATCGCCGCCTCGGTGGCCACGGCGTGGTCGCGCCGCAGCGCCACCAGCGCATACAGGCTCAGGCTCATCAGCTCCAGGCCCAGGTACACGACGAGGAAGTTGTTCGCCGAGCACATGACGGCGATGCCCAGCAGCGCAAACAGCGTGAGGGTGAAGAACTCGCCCTTGAGCATGTCGCGTGCCGCCAGCGTGGGGCGGGCGTAGCCCAGCGTGATCATCACGGCCACGGCGGCGAAGAAGGCCAGCAGGTGGCCCATCGGGTCCACCACCACCATCTGGTTCATGCCGTACTCGGTGGCACCTTCCTGCAGCGCCTGCAGATGCAACAGCGCGAACACGGCGATCGAGGCCTGCGTCAGCCAGAAGGTGGTGCCGCGGGTGGGGTGCTTGGAGAAGAGGTCGACCAGCAGCACGCCGCAGGCCGCCACCAGCAGCACGATCTCGGGCAGGACGACGGTCCAGTTCATCGCGTTCATCGTTGTAGTCAGCCCGGAATCTTGGTGATGGCCACGTGGCGCAGCAGCTCGGTCACGGCCGGGTTCATGGCGTCGGTGATGGGCTTCGGGTACAGGCCCATCCAGAGCACCGCCACGGCCAGCACGGCCAGCATCAGGAACTCGCGGCCGTTGATGTCGGTGAGACCGCGGACGTCGTCGTTGGCCACGTCACCGAAGTACACGCGCTTGACCATCCACAGCGTGTAAGCGGCGCCGAAGATCAGCGTGGTGCTGGCCAGCAGGCCGATCCAGAAGTTGTATTGCACGGCGCCGAGGATCACCATCCACTCGCCCACGAACCCGGCGGTGCCCGGCAGGCCGCAGTTGGCCATGGCAAACAGCACCGCGAAGGCGGTGAACACCGGCATGGTGTTGGCCACGCCGCCATAGCTGGCGATCTCGCGGCTGTGCACGCGGTCGTAGAGCACGCCGATGCACAGAAACATGGCGCCCGACACGAAGCCGTGGCTGATCATCTGCACGATGCCGCCGGCCACGCCGAGCTCGTTGAACATGAAGAAGCCCAGCGTCACGAAACCCATGTGCGCGATCGAGCTGTAGGCCACGAGCTTCTTCATGTCCTGCTGCACCAGCGCCACGAGGCCGATGTAGAGCACGGCCACCAGGCTGAGCGTGATGATGAGCCAGTCCCATTCGCGCGCCGCGTCGGGGGCGATGGGCAGGCTGAAGCGCAGGAAGCCGTACGCGCCCAGCTTCAGCATGATGGCCGCCAGCACCACCGAGCCGCCGGTGGGCGCCTCGACGTGGGCATCGGGCAGCCAGGTGTGCACCGGCCACATCGGCACCTTCACCGAGAAGGCGGCGAAGAAGGCGAAGAACAACAGCGTTTGCGCGTCCAGCGGCAGCGGCAGCTTGTGCCAGGTGAGGATGTCGAAGCTGCCGCCGCTCTTGAAGTACAGGTACACCAGCGCGATCAGCATCAGCAGCGAGCCGAGCAGCGTGTACAGGAAGAACTTGAAGGCCGCGTAGACGCGGTTCGGGCCGCCCCAGACGCCGATGATGATGTACATCGGAATCAGCGTGGCCTCGAAGAACACGTAGAACAGCATGCCGTCGAGCGACGAGAACACGCCCACCATCAGGCCGCTCAGGATGAGGAAGGCGCCCATGTACTGGGCCACCCGTTCCTGGATCACCTGCCAGCCGGCCAGCACCACGATCACGGTGATGAAGGCCGTGAGCGGCACGAACCACAGGCTCAGGCCGTCGACGCCCAGGTGGTAGTGGATGTTGAAGCGCTCGATCCATGGCATCTTCTCGACGAACTGCATGCCGGCGCTGCTGGTGTCGAAGCCGCTGATCAGCGGCAGTGTCACCACGAAGGAGGCCACCGCGCCGATCAGGGCCATGGCGCGCACCACACCCGCGTTCTCGTCGCGGCCCACCGCCAGCAGCAGGGCCCCGAATGCCACCGGCAGCCAGATCGCGAAACTTAGCAAACCCATCTGTGGATTCCCTTGATCCTGTAGTTCTTGTCGGCTGGCCGGGGCATCAGCGCATGAAGCCGCTGAAGAAGGGCCACAGCTGCCAGGTGAGCAAGGCGAAGATGCCCAGCAGCATCACCAGCGCGTAGGTGTAGAGGCGCCCGGTCTGGGCCTGGCGCAGCAGGCCGGCCAGGCCGCCGATGCCACGCGCCGAGCCGTTGATGGCGCCGTCGATCACGGCCTGGTCGCCGCCCTTCCACAGGCCCGTGCCGAGCTTGCGCGCGCCGGCGGCCAGCACATGCTCGTTGAACCAGTCCATGTAGTACTTGTTCTCCAGCACCGTCCGCACCGGCTTCAGATGGCGATCGAGGGCCGCCGGGATGTGCGGCGCCTTCAGGTAGAAGAACCAGGCCGTGACGACACCGCCCAGCGCCAGCCAGAACGGCAGCGTCACCACGCCATGCAGCGCCATCGCCACCGGGCCATGGAAAGTCTTGGCCAGTTCGGCCATGGCCGGGTGGGCCTGGGCGTTGACGGTGATGGCGTCCTTGAGGAAGTCGCCGAACAGCATCGGCTGGATCGCCATGTAGCCGATCACGACCGACGGAATGGCCAGCAGGATCAGCGGCGCCGTCACTACCCAGGGCGACTCGTGCGGCGTGTGGTCGCCATGGCCGTCGCCGTGGTCGTCGTGCGCGTGGTCGCTGTCATCGTGAGACACGGGCGGGAACGGCTTGTGGTGGAAGCGCTCCTCGCCATGGAAGACCAGGAAGTACATGCGGAACGAGTAGAACGCCGTCACGAACACGCCGATGTAGATCGCGACCATCGCAAACGTGGCCCCCGGCAGCGTGCTGTGGTGCGACGCGATCAGGATGCTGTCCTTGCTGTAGAAGCCAGCGAACAGCGGCGTGCCGATCAGCGCCAGGCTGCCCAGCAGC
>JBIJAP010000505.1:0-2650 GCA_044345715.1 Rubrivivax sp. | reverse complement strand
TCGAAGTGAACGAGCGCACCGAGAACATCGGCGCGCGCCGCCTGGCCACCGTGATGGAGCGGCTGCTCGACGACGTCAGCTTCGACGCGCCCAGGCTGGGCGGCCAGACCGTGACGCTGGACGCCGCCGACGTGAACCGCCGCCTGGGCGAGCTCGCGGCCAACGAAGACCTGTCGCGGTACATCCTGTGAACCACCCTGTGATGACACTGCGCGAGATCGGCGCGAGCGGCCTGCGCGTGGCCCCGCTGGCACTGGGTGGCAATGTGTTCGGCTGGACGGCCGACGAGCCGACCTCGTTCGACGTGCTCGACGCCTTCGTCGACGGTGGCTTCAACCTCATCGACACGGCCGATGTCTACTCGCGCTGGGCGCCGGGCCACGTGGGCGGCGAAAGCGAAAGCCTCATCGGGCGCTGGCTCAAGGCCAGCGGCAAACGGGATCGCATCGTGCTCGCCACCAAGGTGGGCAAGCCGATGGGCGAGGACGGTAGCGGCCGCACGGGGCTGTCGCGGCGCTGGATCCGCCAGGCCGTGCACGACTCGCTGACGCGGCTGCAGACCGACCGCATCGACCTCTACCAGAGCCACGACGACGACACGGCCACGCCGCTGCAGGAGACCATGGCCGCCTTCGGCGAACTCATCCGGGAGGGCAAGTTGCGCGCCATCGGCGCAAGCAACTTCAGCGCCGCGCGGCTGGCCGAGGCCAACGCGGTAGCCGCGCAGCTGGGCGTGCCACGCTACGAATGCCTGCAGCCCCACTACAACCTGGTCGAGCGCAAAGTGTTCGAGGCCGAGCTCGAGCCGTTGTGCCGCACGCAGGCCCTGGGTGTCATCAACTTCTTCGGCCTGGCTCGGGGTTTCCTCACGGGCAAGTACCGCAGCGAGGCCGACCTGGGCAAGAGCCTGCGCGGCGGCGGCGTCAGGAAGTACCTCGAACCGCATCCGATGCGCGTGCTCGCAGCACTGGACGAGACGGCCGCCGAGCTCGGCGCCACCCCGGCCCAGGTGGCCCTCGCCTGGCAGATGGCGCGGCCCGGCATCACGGCGCCTATCGCCAGCGCCACGAGCGTGGCACAGCTGCAGGAACTGCTCGGCGCGGCCCGGCTACCGCTGTTGCCGGCCCAGGTGGCCCGCCTGAACGGCGCCTCGGCCGGGCTCTGACAACGCCTGCCGCCCGAGCGTCAAGCCTTCACGCTTGGCGCCCCGGCGGCCGCCCCCGGCCCGAGGGCGGCTGTGTAGGATGAGCGACTGCAGCCACCATCGAGGCAGGAGCGAGCTTCCATGAATGCAAGCCAGACGGCACTGGTTCTGGTTGGGTTCCAGAACGATTACTTCGCGAAGGACGGCATCCTGCGCGGTGTCGTCGAGGAACCGGGCCGCGTGGACGAGGTGCTGCGCAATACGCTGGCGCTGATCGAAGCGCTGCGCGGCACAGCGGCCACGATCGTGGCCACGCCCATCGTCCTGACGGCCGACTACCGAGCCATGGCAGACCCGGTCGGCATCCTCAGCACCATCAAGCAGTCGGGCGCGTTTCGGGCCGGCACGCCCGGCGCCGCCACCATTGCCGAGGTCCTGGCCCACGGTGACCGCATCGACTACGTCGACGGCAAGGTCGGCTTCAACGCCTTTGCCAACACAGGGCTGCACGACCTGCTGGTGTCGCGGGGCATTCGCAACGTGCTGGTCTGCGGGATGGTCACCTCGCTGTGCATCGACTCCACGGGCCGTGCCGCCTACGAGCGGGGCTACAACGTCGCTGTCGTGTCCGACTGCACATCCGGGCGCTCGCACGCGGAACACGACTTCTACTGCCGCAACATCTTCCCGTTGTACGGGCGGGCCGCGGACAGCCACACCCTGATTGGCGAGCTGCTGAAAGCAGCGGCCTGAACACGGCCGCAGGCCCCAGGGGCGGCCGACGGTGAGCCACGACGACGACTCGCTGCGGACGGACCTGCAGGTCCGTGCGACCCAACGGCTCAGCGAAGCGCTGCTGGAGGCCGAGCACCGAAGCTGGCGTCGCGTCGAGCTGCTGTCGGAGGTGATCTTCGAGACCGCGGCCGACGGCGGCCTCGTCTACGTCAACGGTGCCTGGCGCTGCATCTTCGGCGAGGAACCCGCAGACTGCCTGGGCCTGGACATCCGCGATTACCTCGAGCCCGACAGCCGCGCCGCCTTCGAGGCGCTGCTGGCGCCGCGGGCCGACGTCGCCTCGGCCTCCGCTGAGCTGTGCATCCGGCGCCGCGACGGCGCGCGGCGCTGGACCACGGTGTCGCTGGCGCACCTGCCCCAGGGTGGCCTGCTGGGCGTCATCCACGACATCACAGCCCGCAAGGCCGCGCAGGACGAGATCGCCAAGCTCTCGCTGGTGGCCAGTTGCACCGACAACCTCGTCGTCATCACGGACGCCGATGGCCGCGTGGAGTGGGTGAACCGGGCCTTCGTTCAGCGCACCGGCTTCGGCCTGGACGACATGATCGGCCGCCCGCCCGGTCAGGTGCTGCAGGGGCAGGGTACCGACCCGGCCGCGGTGGCCCGCATCCGACAGGCCCTGGCAGAGGGCGCGTCGGTGCGCGAGGAACTGCTGAACTACACCCGCGGTGGCGAACCGTACTGGGTGGCGCAGCAGATCACGCCCGTGCA
>JBIJAP010000251.1:0-5554 GCA_044345715.1 Rubrivivax sp. | reverse complement strand
GGGCCGACTCGAGAACTTCGTGGCGGTGCAGGCCGACATCACCGAGAAGAAGCGCCAGGACCAGGCCGTGCTCGACCAGAAGCAGGACCTGGAGCGCCACGTCGCGATGCGCACGAGCGAACTCGTCAAGGCCAAAGACGACGCGGAGGCAGCCACCCGCGCCAAGAGCGCGTTCCTGGCCAACATGAGCCACGAGATCCGCACGCCGCTCAACGCCATCGTCGGCTTCGCCCACCTGTGCCTGCAGACTGCGCTCGACCCGAAACAACGCGACTACGTCACCAAGACCGAGCAGGCTGCGCGCAGCCTGATGCAAATCGTCAACGACGTGCTGGACTTCTCCAAGATCGAGGCCGGCCGCCTCGTGCTGGAGCAAGCGCCCTTCGAGTTGCGGCGCGTGCTCGCGCAGGTGGACGCGATCGCAGGCTCGACGGCGCGACACAAGGGCCTGGGCTTCGGCTCGCGCGTCGCGCCCGACGTGCCCGACCTCCTGCAGGGCGATGCGATGCGCATCGAGCAGGTGCTGCTGAACCTGACGAGCAACGCGGTGAAGTTCACCCGGCATGGCTCGGTGGCCATCGTCGTCGAGTGCGCCTCGGATTCGGCTTCGAGAGTGGACCTGCGCTTTCATGTGCAGGACACCGGCATCGGCATCTCGCCTTCGCAACTGCAGCGGCTGTTCACGCCGTTCTCGCAGGCCGACGAGTCCACCGCCCGGCTGTACGGTGGCACCGGTCTGGGTTTGGCCATCTGTGACCGCCTGGTGCACGCGATGGGCGGCGCGATGATGGTCGACAGCGAGCCCGGCCGCGGCAGCACCTTCACGTTCACCGCTCGGTTTGGGCGCGCCGACGCGCAGGGCCGGCCCAGGGCCCCGGCAACGGCACCCACCGACCTGGCGCGCGTGCGCGGGCGGCTCGCAGGTCGGCGCGTGCTGGTGGTGGAGGACAACGAGTTCAACCAGATCGTCCTGCGCGACCTGCTGCAAGGCGTCGGCGTGGCCACCACACTGGCCGGTAACGGCGCTGAGGCGCTGGTGCGGCTGCGGTCCGATCCACTCTACGACCTGGTGGTGATGGACGTCCAGATGCCCGGCATGGACGGGCACGAGGCCACGCGCCGCATCCGCGCGAATCCGCACCTGCGGGGCCTGGGGATCCTGGGCATGACGGCCAACGCGACGCCCGATGACCGTCAGCGCTGCCTGGAAGCCGGGATGGACGAGGTGCACCCCAAGCCGATCGATCCAGACCTGCTATACCGCACCTTGCAGAGCCTGTTGCTCGGCAGGCACGGTGACGGCGCCGCCCACCAGCCCCCCGAGCAGGAGCCTCTGCCGCAACTGGGCTTCGACCCGACCGCCCTGAGCCGGCTGGTGAGCAGCGACCCGCAGCACCTTCGCGCCATTGCCAGCCGCTTCCTGATCGACATGAGGGCTGCCGCAGCCGAACTGCGCGAGGCGGCCCGCGCCGGTGACCTCAACACCCTGCACCGGCTGGCGCACAAGCACCGCTCGGCCGCTTCGATGCTGGGTGCACACCGCATCGCCGAGCTGTGCCGCTGGCTGGAGCGCCTCGAGGTCGCCCCGCAGCCCGAGGAGGCGCTGGCGCGCATCGATGAACTGCCCCGCATGCTCGATGAGGTCGCCACTGGGCTGGGCCTGGAGCCGCCAGCCCCCGCGGCCGGCGGCTGAAATCGGAGTGCGGGCACAATCCCGCATGCCTTCTCTGCCCTTGTTCATCGCACCCACGCGCCACACCGACGCCGAGTCGGCGTTGGCCCAGGTCCAGCTCATCTACCGCGACAGTGTCGAGCACCTGCGCACGGCGCTGCAGCGCTTCGTGGCCGGCACCGACGACGGCCAGTCGGTGCGTGCCTTCTACCCCTTCGTGCGCGTGCGCACCGACACCGTGGCGCGCGCCGACTCGCGGCTGAGCTACGGCTTTGTCGCCGGTCCCGGCACCTACGAGACCACGATCACGCGGCCCGACCTCTTCGCCGCCTACCTGCGCGAGCAGTTCCGGCTGCTGCTGCAGAACCACGGCGTGGCGCTCGAGGTGGGCACCAGCACGAGCCCGATCCCGGTGCACTTCTCGCTGGCCGAGAACGACCACCTCGAAGGCAGCCTGAGCCCCGAGCGCCGGCTGCTGATGCGCGACCGCTTCGACCTGCCAGACCTCGCGGCCATGGACGACAGCATCGCCAACGGCACCTGGCATCGCCGCTCGGGCGAGGCCGAGCCGCTGGCACTGTTCACCGCTCCTCGTGCCGACTACTCGCTGCACCGGCTGCGCCACTACACCGGCACGGTGCCCGACCACTTCCAGAACTTCGTGCTGTTCACGAATTACCAGTTCTACATCGACGAGTTCATCAAGCTCGGCCACGCGCTGATGGCCGACCCGGCCGCCCATCCAGACAACGATTACGAGGCCTTCGTCGAGCCGGGCAACGTGCTCACGCGCCGCGCCGGACTGGCGGCCGAGCCGGGCGACGAGCTCGGCGCGCCGCCGCCGCGGCTGCCGCAGATGCCGGCCTATCACCTCAAGCGCGCGGGCCACGCCGGCATCACGATGATCAACATCGGCGTCGGCCCGGCCAACGCCAAGACCATCACCGACCACGTGGCCGTGCTGCGGCCGCATGCCTGGCTGATGCTCGGCCACTGCGCCGGCCTGCGCAACAGCCAGCAGCTTGGCGACTACGTGCTGGCCCATGCCTACATGCGCGAGGACCACGTGCTCGACGAAGACCTGCCGCTGTGGGTGCCGGTGCCTGCACTGGCCGAGGTGCAGCTGGCGCTCGAACAGGCGGTGGCCGACGTCACACAGCTCAGCGGTTATGAACTGAAGCGCATCCTGCGCACCGGCACCGTGGCCTCCACCGACAACCGCAACTGGGAGCTGCTGCCGGCCGACGGCCCCGAGCGCCGCTTCAGCCAGAGCCGCGCGGTGGCGCTGGACATGGAGAGCGCCACCATCGCCGCCAACGGCTTCAGGTTCCGGGTGCCCTACGGCACGCTGCTGTGCGTGAGCGACAAGCCGCTGCACGGCGAGATCAAGCTGCCGGGCATGGCCAACCACTTCTACCGCGAGCGTGTCGACCAGCACCTGCGCATCGGCATGCGCGCCGTCGACCTGCTGCGCCAGGAGCGGCCCGGCAGCCTGCACAGCCGCAAGCTGCGCAGCTTTGCCGAGGTGGCGTTCCAGTAGGCGGCTGCGGCCCGTTACCGAAGCAGCGGCCGCATCGCCAGCAGGCCCACCAAGGGGCCCAGCGCCAGCCAGGGCAGCAGCTGGGCCAGCGGCACCGTCTGCGCCAGCCGCACGAACAGCTCGATGCTGAGCGCGCTGATGGCGAAGCCGATGCTGTTGGTGAGCGTGAGCACGCTGCCCACGGCATCGCGCGGGGCGTTGGCGGCCGTGAGGGCGCTGAACTGCGGCGAGTCGCCGGCGACCGTCACGCCCCACAGCAGCAGCCAGGCGAAGAACAGCACGGAAGGAGCCTCCAGCGCCCAGGGTGCCACCAGGCAGCAGGCGCCGCTGGCGGCCAGCATCGTGGCGGCGACGCGGGCGCTGCCCACGCGCTGCGCCCACAGGCCGCCGAGCACACAGCCCAGCATGCCGGCGCCCAGCACCCAGAAGGCCGCCCACGACACCGCCGGCCCCGCCAGCCGCGTCATCAGGATCACCGGCATCAGCACCCACACGGTGTAGAGCTCCACCATGTGGCCGAAGTAGCCCAGCACCGAGGCGCGCACGCGTGCGTCGGTGGCCAGCGTGGCCAAGGCCTGCAGCCGCAGGCCCGGCCCGCGCCCGGCCGGCACCGGCGTGGCCGGCACGCGCAGCCACAGCCACAGCCCGGCCAGCGCGGTGACCAGCGCCACGGCCACGAACACCGCCTGCCACGGCAGGCCGGCACCCTGCGCCGCCAGGGCACGCAGCGCATGCGGGCTCGCGCTGCCCAGCACCAGCGCACCCACCAGCCAGCCCAGCGCCGTGCCCAGGCCCTGCGGGTGCCACTGCGCCGCGATCTTCATGCCCACCGGGTAGATGCCAGCGAGAAAGAAGCCCGTGGCGACGCGGCAGGCCGTGAGCGCCGGGATCGAGTGCGCCACCGCCGCCGCCAGCAGCGTGGTGACGGCAGCCAGCAAGGCGCAGATCAGGAACACGGCGCGCGCCGGGAACCGGTCGGCCACGGCCAGCAGCGCGAACACCAGCGTGCCGCCGATGAAGCCACCCTGCAGCGCGGCGGTGAGCGTGCCCATCGTGGCGGCCTGCCACCCGTAGGCCGCCTGCAGGTCGGGCATCACGGCGTTGACGGCGAACCAGCTCGAGGTGCCGCCGAGCTGCGCCAGCACGATGGCCGGCAGCACCCGGGGCGCGGCCGGGGGGCCGCGATCGACGTCTTGTAAGTCGTTCACGCCGTCACGCTATCACCGCTGCCGTGGCGGCCGTTGCCGCAGGGGTCGCGTTCGCGCGGAGTCGCCAAAGCCCCAGGCCCCCGGGGGATGAAGCGCGCGCGGCTTCGCAGACCCTGCTCCGCTCGGTGACACTCCGGCTCGTCGAGAGGGGAGTAGCCGGCCGTGCAACGCGGCCGCGGCACCCCGACAGTACGGCATGCACCCCGCGAGGTGCAGCCCGGGACCGCAGTGGGGCCGCCAGGCCCTTCCGCAAGACCTTTCGGCGCAATTCAACTCAACGAGGGAGAGTGTCGTGGACACCATTGCGCCGACATGGCTGTGGGTATTTTTCGTGGGCGCCGTTCTGGTGGCCCTGTTCGTTGACTTCGTGGTGCTGCACAAGCAGGGCGCCCATGCGGTCAGCGTGAAGGAAGCGCTGAACTGGTCGCTGATCTGGGTCGCGCTCAGCTTCGCCTTCAACGGCCTGTTCTGGTGGGCGGTCTACCAGGACCACGGCACCGCACTGGCCAACACCAAGGCGATGGAGTTCCTGACGGGCTATCTCATCGAGAAGAGCCTGGCCGTCGACAACATCTTCGTGTTCCTGATGATCTTCACGTACTTCGCGGTGCCGCCGGCATTCCAGAAGCGCGTGCTGATGATCGGCATCATCGGCGCCATCGTGCTGCGCACGGTGATGATCCTCGTCGGTGCCTGGCTGATCCAGCAGTTCCATTGGGTGCTGTACGTGTTCGGCGCCTTCCTCGTGCTCACCGGCCTCAAGATGTGGTGGGCCGCGGGCCAGGAGCCCGACCTCGAGAGCAACCCGGCGCTGAAGCTGCTGCGCAGGGTGATGCCGGTCAGCAAGAACTTCGACGGCGAGAAGTTCTTCACCATGGAAAACGGCAAGCGCATCGCCACGCCGCTGCTGCTGGTCATCCTGCTCGTGGCCATCACGGACGTGATCTTCGCCGTCGACTCCATCCCGGCTATCTTCGCCATCACGATGGACCCGTTCATCGTGCTCACGAGCAACATCTTCGCCATCCTCGGCCTGCGCGCGATGTACTTCCTGCTGGCCGCGGTGGCCGCCAAGTTCCACCTGCTGAGCTATGGCCTGGCGGTGATCCTGGTGTTCATCGGCACGAAGATGAT
>JBIJAP010000004.1:0-25421 GCA_044345715.1 Rubrivivax sp. | reverse complement strand
AGGCCTTCGAGCGCGAAGTATTCGCACTGCATCGGCACGATCACGCCGTGCGCCGAACACAGGCCGTTGAGCGTGAGCAGGCTCAGGGACGGCGGGCAGTCGATCAGCACGAAGTCGTACTCGGCCTGGACGGCGGCGAGGGCGTTCTTCAGCCGGCGCTCGCGCTGGTCGAGCGACACGAGTTCCACCTCGGCGCCGGCCAGCTCGCGGTTGGCGCCCAGCACGTGGTAGCCGCTGTGCGGGCAGGGCTGGCGAGCCTCGGCGATGCTGGCGCCGCCGATCAGCACGTCATAGACCGTGGCATCGAGCGCGCGCTTGTCGATGCCCGAGCCCATGGTGGCGTTGCCTTGGGGGTCGAGGTCGACCAGCAGCACGCGGTGCTTCAGTTCGGCCAGCCCGGCGGCCAGGTTGACGGTGGTCGTCGTCTTGCCGACGCCGCCTTTCTGGTTGGCGATGCAGAAGATGCGCATGGGTCAGGGCGTGGCGAGCTTGATGCCGAAGCCGAGCAGGGCCACGCCGGCCAGGCGCCGCAGTGTGCGGGCCAGGCCTTCGTGGGCGCGCACCTTGGCGCTCACGGCGTCGGCGAGCATCACCAGGCTCAGGCAGTAGATGGCGGAGATGACGGCGATGGTGATCGCCATGGCCGCGAAAGTGGGCAGGCCCTGGTGGGTGGCGGGGTCGATGAAGAGCGGGAAGAAGGCCATGTAGAAGACGATGGCCTTGGGGTTGAGCAGGGTGATGAGGAAAGCCTGCCTCAGGTACTGGCGCGGCTCGA
Organism: Rubrivivax sp.; assembly: GCA_044345715.1. Taxonomy (GTDB): domain Bacteria; phylum Pseudomonadota; class Gammaproteobacteria; order Burkholderiales; family Burkholderiaceae_C; genus Rubrivivax. The sequence goes on along the minus strand of JBIJAP010000004.1, from coordinate 24,646 downwards.
TGCGGATCGGTGATGCGTCGCCGTCGCGGGCGAAGATGAGCTTCAGCCCGATCCACGCCAGGTAGCCGGCGCCCAGCCACTGCACGGCCTTGAACCACGCCGGGTGGGCGGCCAGCAGCGCGGCCACGCCGGCCACGGCCAGCCACAGCAGCACCTGGTCGCCGAGGATCACGCCCAGCGTGGCGGCGGCGCCGCCGCGGCGTCCACCCTTGCCGGTGGAGGTGAGCAAGGCGAAGGTGCCCGGGCCAGGCAGGGCCAGGAACAGCAGGATGGCGGCGCAGAAGGCGCCGAAGTCGGCAATGCCGAACATGGCAGGGTTCCTCAGCGGCTGGGCGCGTCGGGGGTGTGGGGGTGGGCTTGCCAGCGGCTCAGGTCAAAACCCTGCCGAAGGAGTGCCGATCGTATCGTCGCTTCGTCGTCGGCCGAGAGCCGGGGCGCGCGCGCCAGCACCCAGAGGTACTGCCGTTGTGGCTCGCTGACCACGGCATAGCGGCCGTCGTCGGCCAGCGCGATGACCCAGTAGCTGCCCCAGGCCGGGATCCAGCGCAGCAGGGCCGGCAGGAAGCTCACTTCCAGCGTGGCGGGGCTCAGCCGGTTTTGCGCGAGGGTGGATCCGGCGGGGCGCGCGATGCCGTCGGCGTCGTCGAACTGGCCGTTGGCCAGGCGGCATCGGTTGATCACCTCGATGCGGCCGTCGTCGCGCTGCCGGTAGCGGGCGCTGGTGTCGCTGACGCATTGCTTCTGGAAGCGGTTCGGGAACCACGCGACCTGGTACCAGGTGCCCATGTAGGCCGGCACGTCCAGGCTGGGCAAGGCGGCCAGCGGCGCGGTGGTCGTGGGCTCGGCAGGTTGGGCGGCTGCGGGTGAGGCGCCTCGTGCGATTGGGGTGGCGAGCAGGGTGGCGAGCAGGGCGGCGACCGCCACGGTGGGGACAAAGAGGTTCATGGGCCCTTGGGTTGCATCCATACGAGGCAGCGCTCGGCGTCGAGCCCGGGCACCTGGAGTTGTTCCACGTGGAACACGTCGATGTCGCGGGGCAGGGCCGCGATCTCGTCCTCGGGCGGTTTGCCCTTCATCGCCATCCACACACCGCCGGGCGGGAGCAGCGGCCGGGTGAGGCGGGTGAAGTCCGCCAGCGAGGCAAAGGCGCGCGAGGTGATCAGCCCGAAGGGCGGCAGCTTCAGCGTCTCGACGCGGCTGTGGGCGGCGTGCAGGTTGGGCAGAGCCAGTGCGCCAGCCACCTGGCGGATGAAGGCGGCCTTCTTGCCAACGGTGTCGACGCAGGTCACGTCGAGGGCGGGCCGCATCAGCGCCAACAGCACGCCGGGCAGGCCGCCGCCGCTGCCGACATCCAGTACGCGCTGCGACGGGGCGGTGTGGGCGAGCTGTCGGTCGAGCGCAGGCAGCACGGCCAGGCAGTCGGCGATGTGCTGCACCCAGACCGCGTCGCGCTCGCGCACGGCGGTGAGGTTGTACGTCGCGTTCCACCGGACGAGCTGGTCGACGTAGGTGGGCAGCCCGCGCGCCTGGGCCTCGCTCAGCGACAGGCCGAGGCTTGAAGCCAGCGCGGCGGTGCGTGGCGCGTCGGGCGCGGGCAGGGCGGCCACGGTCAGGCCGCGTGGTCTTGCGTGGCGGCGTCTGTGCTCGCGAAACCCGCGAGGCGCTTCTTCTTCAGGTGCACCAGCAGCAGCGAGATGGCCGCCGGGGTGACGCCCGAGATGCGCGAAGCCTGCCCCAGCGTGGCCGGGCGGTGCCGCTGCAGCTTTTGCCGCACCTCGAACGACAGGGCGTGCACCTGGGCGTAGTCCAGGTCGGCCGGCAGCGGCGTCTGCTCGTGGGCGGCGCTGCGCTCGACCTCGTCCTGCTGCTTCTCGATGTAGCCGGCGTACTTGGTGGCGATCTCGACCTGTTCGATCACCGTGTCGGCGGCTTCCGCGCCCCAATCGGCCCGCAGTGTTTCACGTGAAACAGCCTGGGGATGGCCGGCCAGCCGGGCGGCCTCGGCTACCGCATCGAAGCCCACACCCGGCCGGCGCAGCAGGTCGGCCAGCGCGTACTCATGCTCCAGCGCCTTGCCCAGCAGCCGCTCGGCGGCCTCGGCGGGCAGCGTGGCCGGACGCACCCACACGGTCTTCAGGCGTTGCAGCTCGCGCTCCAGGCGCTCGCGCTTGGTCTGGAAGGCGGCCCAGCGGTGATCGTCGACCAGCCCCAGCTCGCGGCCGAGGGCCGTGAGGCGCAGATCGGCGTTGTCCTCGCGCAGCTGCAGCCGGAACTCGGCGCGGCTGGTGAACATGCGGTAGGGCTCGGTCACGCCCTTGGTGACGAGGTCGTCCGCCAGCACGCCCAGGTAGGCCTGATCACGCCGCAGCGACAGCGGCTCGCGCCCCTGCGCCTGCAGCGCCGCATTCGCGCCCGCGTACAGGCCTTGTGCGGCGGCTTCTTCGTAGCCCGTGGTGCCGTTGATCTGCCCGGCAAAGAACAGGCCGCCAATGGCCTGCGTCTCGAAACTGGGCTTCAGCGCGCGCGGGTCGAAGTAGTCGTACTCGATGGCGTAGCCGGGCCGCAGGATGTGCGCGTTCGCCAGCCCCGGCAGCGAGCGCACGGCGGCCAGCTGCACGTCGAACGGCAGACTGGTGCTGATGCCGTTGGGATAGAACTCGTGCGTCATCAGGCCCTCGGGCTCAAGGAAGATCTGGTGCGAGTCCTTGTCGGCGAAGCGGTTGACCTTGTCCTCGATGCTCGGGCAGTAGCGCGGGCCCACGCCTTCGATGACGCCGGTGAACATCGGGCTGCGGTCGAAGCCGCTGCGGATGATGTCGTGCGTGGTGGCGTTGGTGTGGGTGATCCAGCACGGCACCTGCCGCGGATGCTGGGCCGCCTGGCCCAGGAAGCTGAACACCGGCACCGGGTCGAGGTCGCCGGGCTGCTCTTGCAGCTTCGAGAAATCGATCGAACGGCCATCGATGCGCGGCGGCGTGCCGGTCTTCAGCCGGCCTTGCGGCAGCTGCAACTCCTTCAGCCGCGCCGACAGGCTGACCGCCGGCGGATCGCCCGCACGCCCTGCGCTGTAGTTCTGCAGCCCCACGTGGATGCGGCCGTCGAGAAAGGTGCCGGCGGTCAGCACCACGGTGCGGCCGCGGAAGCGTACGCCCACTTGCGTGATGGCGCCCACCACGCGGTCGCCTTGCACCATCAGATCGTCCACCGCTTGCTGGAACAGCCACAGGTTGGGCTGGTTCTCCAGGCGCTGGCGGATGGCAGCCTTGTAGAGCACGCGGTCGGCCTGAGCCCGCGTGGCGCGCACAGCCGGGCCCTTACTGCCGTTGAGGATGCGGAACTGGATGCCGGCTTCATCGGTGGCTGCGGCCATGGCGCCACCCAGGGCGTCGACCTCCTTCACCAGGTGGCCCTTGCCGATGCCGCCGATGCTGGGGTTGCAGCTCATCTGCCCCAGCGTCTCGATGTTGTGCGTCAACAGCAGCGTGGTGCAGCCCATGCGTGCGGCGGCCAGCGCGGCCTCGGTGCCGGCATGGCCGCCACCAACGACGATGACGTCGAATTCCTGAGGGTGCAACATCGTCTGATTTTACGAACCCACCCCGGCCGCTTTCAGTGCGGTGGCATCGGGCGTGTGGCGCCGTTCCCACCGGCGGTCGAAGCATCCACGAATCTGCCGTTAACACGACCAATTCGCGATTGAGAACATGGGGCATTCGTCGGTGCCCTGGAGTGGATTTGCGCGAGGCCGTCGATAGCATCGCCACCATGGACTGCCGCCCCGACTGCGGCGCCTGCTGCACGGCGCCGTCCATCAGTTCGCCGATCCCGGGCATGCCCGAAGGCAAGCCTGCGGGCGTGCGCTGCATCCAGCTCGATGACCAGGAGCGTTGTCGCCTGTTCGGCCGCCCGGAGCGGCCCCACGTGTGCCGCTCGCTGCAGCCGCAGCCGGCCATGTGCGGCGGCTCCCGAGCGGAGGCGATGATGTGGTTGCAGCGGCTTGAACAGCACACCGCGCCGGGCTGACCCTGAACCCGAAGCAGCCCGATCCGTGTCGCGCCCGCTCAGCCGCGTCGAGCGGGCGGGCTTGGTGAGCCTGAGCAGCGGGCACGTGGATGTGCTCGATGCGGCCGCGCGGCGCAGCCTGACGGCGAGTCACGCCCCGGCTTGATCCACCTCAAGCCCGCGGGTGTCCCGGGTTACCGACAGGCACCGGCCGCGCGCGCACACTGCAAGGCATCGGCGATGTTGCCGACACACAAGCAGGAGTGAAGACCATGAAGAGCAATGTCGGCGGCATCGACCGCGTGCTGCGCATCGTTGTCGGGCTGGTGCTGATCGCGCTGACCCTCACGGGCACCATCGGTGTGTGGGGCTGGATCGGCCTCGTGCCCTTGGCCACGGCAGCGATGGGCTTCTGCCCGCTCTACACCGTGCTCGGATTCAGCAGTTGCCCGGTGAAATCCTGACCAATTGGAAAGCCGCTGCACAAAAAGAAGCGCCACGCATCAGCGTGGCGCGAACACACGCAGCGCATGAGGGACGGCACCCCGTGTGCAAAAGACCGGTGTGTGATCACCAACACCCACCGGCCCGAGAACAATCTGTCCCGCGCCAATCGCGGCTTAACACACTCGGCCTGCGAAACAGGCCGGGGCTTGCAAGCGGGACTGTCAGGCCCAGCCGCCGCCGCGGGGATGGTCAAAGAAGAATCCGAGGATGATTTCCAGCATGTTGAACTCCTACACAGTTGATTTGCCAACGCGACAACCTGTGGTGATTTCAGCAGCCGAGCACGCCCCTCGTAACTATCAACGTTGATAGGTCACGAGCAAAAAAGCGCCCCTGGCCGGGGCGCTTGCACGTGCTGACCTCTTTAGCGCCCGTGCCGCGGCGCTGCGTATGGTTCAGAGAAGACCGCGGCGCAAGGCAGTCAACACAGCCTGGTGCTTGCTGTGAGCGCCCAGCTTCTCTCGCAGGTTGCGGGTGTGGAAGTTCACTGTCGGCACGGAGATCGTCAATCGGTCGCTGATCTGTGCCGCCGTGAGTCCTTCCATGGTCAGCTTCAGCACCTCCAGCTCGCGCGGGGTCATGGCCCGCTCGTCCGAGTCCGACGGCACATCGCGCTTGAGCAGGCGCATGGCAGCGTCCTGGGCATGCACCGCGACCAGCTGCAAATCTCCCATCAGCCGTGTCATCAACAAGTCGTCCCTGGGAAGCGGATCCCGCCGGTCGACACCCAGCACGAAGTGCACGTGGTTGGGCAGGTGCAGGGCGACCGCGACGCCTGTGTGATAGCCGTAGCGGGCTTGCTGCTCCCACAGGTCAGCGGCGCCGCTGTTCACGTAGGTCGCCTGGTCGTAGATGACGGGAACGCTCAGGCGCTTGAGCTTCTGCAGCAAAGGGTCGCGCCTGGAGGCCGCCGGGTCGGCGAACGACTCCGCGAAGTCGCGCGGCACGTTGCCGACCGACACGAAGAAGGCGTCCTCGCCAGGCTGCTCGACCACCAGCGTGCCACAGACCAGCGAAAAGTCCAGCTCACCCGCGAGCCGAACCAGACCTCGCTCAAAGCCCGAGAGATCCGCCGACTGGCCAATCTCGATGAGATCTTGTTGACGCATCCGTGGAATTCGCCCGCTGACCTGACAGAGTTAACAGCTTGCGCGTATCGGGTCGATGAGCCAACACTTCCGCACATCCTATGGCACGCAAATGGAGATTGTGATGGCGATTCCGGGTTGGCATATCGTGACTTGGCCCAAGGTCGTGACTGGTGTGAACGACTGGCGTTCGATGGCCAATCGCTTCCGCCACCTCGGTACCTCGGTGGAGATCGACGACCACATGCCCGGTCTGCATCGGGGGCAGGCCGTTTGGGGCCTGGATGTCGGCGGGCGCCGCATCGGCGTGGCCTGGGAGTGGCGCGAGGTGCGCGCCAATGTGGTGGCGATGGGCGACCCGATGGTGGTCCTGGCCAACGTGGAGTTGCACGACGGCGCGGGCCTGTGCCTGACCGATGGCCAGCGCCTGCTGGCACTGCACGGCCTGATCCACGAGCTGCCCTGGCAGGACGAGGTCAGCCTCGCGCGCACCCGCCAGAGCTTGCGGCTGGCCGCCTGATCACTTCAGTGCGGCCGCCCTCAGCAGCCGGCTCACCACCACCAGCGCCACGGCGCACAGCAACACGCTGGAGCCCACCGAGGCAGCCACGTCGGGCAGGTTCACGACCTCGCCCTTGAGCACGCTGCCCATCAGGGTGGTCTGCGACAGGGCCGGCACCCAGTAGTGCCACGGCGCCGTGCCTTCCTGGTTAAAGATGGTCACCATCGGCAGCAGCGACACCGCGAGCACCACCACCGTCGTACCGGCCTGCGCCTCCTTGAAGCTCTTGCTGCGGATGGCAATCGCCATCAGCAGCGCGGCCAGCGCGCCTGCCAGCGGCAACAGCAGCGCGATGAACGCCGCCGCCTCGTAGGGCCCGAAGCGGAACATCGCCGCCAACGCCTCGCTGCGCAGCAGCCACTGCCCGGGCAGGAAACTCAGGCAACTCAGCAGCGCGATCAACATGCCCACTGCGGCCACGGCGCCCCACTTGCCCAGCACCAGTGCGGCGTGAGGCATCGGGTTCATCAGCAGCGGCTCCAGGGAGCCGCGCTCGCGCTCGCCGGCCGTGATGTCCAGCGCCGCGTTCAGCGCGCCGTACAGCACCGCCATCAGTACGAAGAAGGGCACCATCGTCGCCAGGTGCGCGGCGCGCGCGGTGCGGTCGGCCACGTCGCGCTCTTCCACCTCCACCGGCCGCAGCATCGCCGGGCTCACACCGCGCATCACCAGCCGCAGCGTGGCCTGCTCGTTGTTGAAGCCCTGCAGCAGCGTCGTGACGCGCCCCACGCCGGACTGCGCGCGCTGGTTCGAGCTGCTCGACACCACCTCCACCAGCGGCATCTCGCCGCGCGCCAGGGCGGCCTCGAAGCCGGGTGCCACCACCACCACCGGATCGCCGAGCTTGTTGTCGCGCAGCAGCGTCTCGTGATCAGGCGGCGCGTCGCGCACGGTGAAGGTCTGGCGCTCGATGTAGTTGCGCAGCGACGGCGCATGCTCGATGCCGATGGACACCACCTCGCGCGCCTCGGCGCGCTTCTCCAGCCCCGAGACCAGCGCGCTGATCAGCACCAGCACCAGCGGCCCGATGGCCACGCTCGACAGCAGCACCATCACCAGCGTGCGGCGGTCGCGCAGGGCGTCAACAAGCTCCTTGCGGAACACGATCAGGGCGGCGGCGATCATCGGGCGGGCTCCGTCTGGGGGCCAATGGGTTGAAGCGGATGAGCAGGAAAGGCCAGCTGCACGAAGGTTTCCTCGAAGTCGGTCTGCTGCGCCTGGCGCGACAGCTCGGCCACCGTGCCCTCGGCCACCGTGCGGCCCTGGGCGACGACGACGACCTGGTCGCACAGCCGCTCGACCTCTTGCATGATGTGAGTCGAGAACACGATGCACTTGCCCTCGTCGTCGCGCAGGCGGCGCAGCGCCTCGCGCAAGGCGCGCGTGGCCAGCACGTCCAGGCCGTTGGTGGGCTCGTCGAGCACGATGTTGGGCGGGTCGTGCACGAGGGCGCGCGCCAAGGCCGTCTTCATGCGCTCGCCCTGGCTGAAGCCGTCGGTGCGGCGGTCGAGCAGCGGCTGCATCTCGAGCACCTGCGCCAGGCGGTCGGCGCGCGCGCTGGCCGCGGCGGCGCTCATGCCGTGCAGGCGGCCGTAGTAGACGATGTTCTCGCGCGCCGTCAGGCGCGGGTACAGGCCGCGTGAATCCGACAGCACCCCCAGGCGCGCCAAGGCCGCGCTCGGCGCCTTGGCCACGTCGATACCGTCCACCTCGATGCGGCCGGCGTCCGGCGTCAGCAGCGCCGCGATCATGCGCAGCGTCGTCGTCTTGCCGGCGCCGTTGGGGCCCAGCAGGCCGGTGATGCGGCCGTCGGCAGCCTTGAAGCTCACGCCGTCGACGGCCTGCACGACGCGGGCCTTGCTGCGGCCCAGGCCCATGAAGCCGCCGCCGCCCTGGACGAAGCGCTTGCGGAGGTCTTGCACGTGGATCATTTCGGCGCTCCAGAACCGGTTGCTGCGGCCAGCGGCACAAAGGCAGCAGGCCGTGGAATGGCCGCCGCACAGCCGGCATCGACCTGCTGTGCCGCGGCGTCGGTGTCGGCATCGATGAAGCGGAACAGCACGTCGCGGACGCAGGGCAGGGACATCACGCCGTGGCCGGCCTGCGGCACGACCACGTGGCGCGCCGAAGCGCCCAGCGCCTTGGCGATGCGCTCGCCGTGGCGCGGTGGTGTCACCGGGTCGGCGCCGCCCGATAGCACCAGCGTCGGCGCGGCCAAGGTGGGCACGCGGTAGAACTCCGCCGGCACGCTGCGGCGCGGCCAGCTGGCGCAGATGCGGGCGTAGAGGTCGGCGAAGCCGCTGCCGAAGTCGGTGCCGGGCTTGTCTTGCGACTGCGCCATGCGCGGCATGTCTTCGGCGCAGACGACGCTGAAGTGCATGCCGGCGGCCAGCTGCGTGTCGCGACGCGAACTCATGCCCATGTTCAGCGCCAGCAGCGGGCCGAGGTCGCCCCGCGTGGCGCGGTCCATGGCCGCCGGCAGCGCTGCCGCCAGGGCCGGCACGTACAGCGGCAGGCGCACCTGCCCGGCCAGCACATCGCGGGTCACCGTGAGCGTTTCGACCGCGCCGGTGAGCGGGTGCGTCACGGGCATCGGCTTGGGCAGGGCCGCAACCAGTGCCCGCCAGCGCTCGCGCAGCTGTGGGTGGCGGCCGTTGCAGGCCTGGTCGGCCTCACAGGCGGCGAACACCGCGTCGAGCGCCGCCTGCCCGTCGGGCGAGAAGGTGGCCGGCAACGCCATGTCGGGCGGCGCCACGCCGTCGAGCACCAGGCGGCGCACGCGCTGCGGGAACTGCCGTGCGTACTCGAGCCCGGCGCGCGTGCCGTAGCTGCCGCCGATCACGTTGATGCGTTCGGCGCCCAGCGCGGCGCGCACGGCGTCGATGTCCTGCATGGCGATCGTCGTCGTGTACTGACGCAGGTCGCCGTGCGGCAGCTTCTGCAGGGCCTCGCGGCAGCTGGCCAGCAGCCGGATCACGCCCTCGTTGTCGATGCGGTCGGCCAGCGGGGCGGTCGCCTCGCCTTCGTCGCAGACCAGTGGCGCGCTGCGGCCGACACCGCGCTGGTCGACCAGCACCACGTCGCGCCGGTTCAGCAGCCGCGCGTACAGGCGCTCGGCCGTGGGCGCCAGACCGATGGCGCTCTGGCCCGGGCCGCCGGCGAGCATGAACACCGGGTCGGGCTTCTTGTTGCGGGCCAGTGCCGGCAGCACGGCCACGTGCACGTCGATGGTCTTGCCTTGCGGCTCGGCCGGGTTGAGCGGGCGCTTGAGCACGCCGCACAGCGCGTCGTGCTCGACGCCGCGCAGCCGGCAGGGCTCCAGGGGCAAGGGCGGGGCGGCGCTGGCGAGGGGGGCGCCCAGGGCCAGCGCCAGCAGCGAGGCTGCTGCGAGGGGTGTGCGTGTCATGGCCCGGATTGTGGCCAAGGGCTTGCGAGCAGCCCGCCGCCGAGAGGCCGGATGGCCGGCGCCGCGGCGCGAACGGCGGCTCAGGCGGGCGAACGGAGGCTGCCCGGCGCGCGCACCACCCGCACCGGCCGCGCCACGGCGGCGTCGTGGCGGGCGCGCAGCTGGCCGCAGCCGGCATCCACATCCTGCCCGTCGGAGTTGCGCAGCTTGGTCAGCACGCCGCGGCGGTGCAGCCAGCGCGCCATGGCGGCGGCGCGCTCGATCGTCGGGCGGCGGAAGCCGCTGCCCGCGACCTCGTTGAACGGGATCAGGTTGAGCATCGCGTGGCGGCCCACCATCAGCGTGGCCAGCGCCTCGAGCTCGTCGTCGCCGTCGTTCACGCCGTCGATCAGCGTCCACTGGATCTGCGCCGGGTATCCGGTGGCGCGGGCGTAGGTGTCGGCGGCCTCCACCAGCTCGGCCGGCGTCAGCCGCGGCGCGCGCGGCAGCAGCTGCTCGCGCAGCTCGGGCTTGGTGGTGTGAAGGCTGAGTGCCAGCGCCGGCTTCACACGTTGCAGCGGCAGCTGCTCGAAGGCGCGGCGGTCGCCGACGGTCGAGAACACCAGCTGCTTGTGGCCGATGCCGCCTTCCTGGCCCAGGCACTGGATGGCCTCGATCACGGCCTCGAGGTTGTGCGCCGGCTCGCCCATGCCCATGAACACGACCTTTTGCACCGGCTGCAGCCGCCGCGCCAGCACCACCTGGGCCACGATCTCGGCGCTGCCGAGCTGGCGCTCGAGGCCGCCGCGGCCGGTCTGGCAGAAGGTGCAGCCCACCGCGCAGCCCACCTGCGTGCTGACGCACAGCGCCGGGCTGCGCGTGGGCGCCAGCAGCACGCTCTCGACCGTGGCGCCGTCGTGCAGGCCGACGATCAGGCGGCGCGCGCCGTCGCTGCCCAGGTGCTGCGAGAGCGGCTGCGCCAGGCGGTCGAGATCCGCCTGCAGCGCGGCGTAGCCCTGGCGCAGCGCCTGCGGCAGAAAGTGCTCGGGCTTGCGCCGCGCCGCGGCCGGATCGCGGCACTGCACCCAGTCGCGCAGCACGCGCAGTTCGTGCTGGGGCCCGGCGCCGAGGGCGGCGAGTTGCGCGCGCAGGGCGGCCAGCGTGGTGGGGGGCGGCGGAACGGCGGAAGAAGTGGAAGAGGAAGACATGGCGCAGCGCGGCGGATTGTCGCCGCGGGTTCGTCGAACCAGGGCGGGCCCGGCGCGGCGTGAAGAAAGGCAAATCCGGCCCCACGCGGCGGTTGGCATCCAGCCGCCGCCCACAATCTGGCCATGCTTTTGCCGATTCAACACCTCCGCCACGGCGTGGCAGGTGGCCTCCTGTTGGTCACGCTGACGCCGACTTCCGCCCAAACGGCCGCGCCGGCCGCCCCTGCGGCCCCCGCCGCAGCGGCTTCGGCACCCGCGGCGCGGCCTGCGGCTGCAGCACCCACCGCCACACCCCCGGCCGCACCTGCCGCAGCCGGCACGCGCGTCGAGATCACCGGCGGCCGCGAGACCGACACCGAGGCGCGGCGCCGCGCCAGCGCCGCGAAGATCATCGTCGGCCGCGAAGAGATCGACAAATTCGGCGATGCCACCGTCGGTGAGGTGCTGCGCCGCCTGCCCGGCGTCACCACCCCCGGCGCGCCTGGCCGCGGCGGCCCGCCGCGCATGCGGGGCCTGGGCGGCGGCTTCACGCAGATCCTGATCGACGGCCAGCGCCTCGCGCCCGGCTTCAACCTCGACAGCCTGAGCCCCGAGCAGGTCGAGCGCATCGAGATCCTGCGCGCGCCCACGGCCGAGACCGGCGCGCGCGCCATCGCCGGCACCATCAACATCATCACGCGCGAAGGCTTTCGCATCCGCCTGAACGACCTGCGCGTGGGCCTGGGCACCGAGGGTGGCGAGCCGCGTGGCGGCATCAACTGGAGCCACAACGACACCCGCGGCGCGCTCACCTACACGCTGGGCGCGAACTTCTTCCAGTTCCGCCAGAAGGACGAGAACACCACCGCCACGACAGTGGAGCGCCTGGCCGACGGCGAGCTGCTCGAGGCCCGCGAGTCGAAGTCCACGACGCTGAACAAGCGCTTCGGCGCCAACCTCAACGCGCGGCTGCAGTGGCGGCTGGGCGAGGCGGGCGACTCGCTGACGCTGATGCCCAGCATCTTCCACAGCGAGAACTCGGGCCGCGGCACGACCACCCTCAAGCAGACGAAGCGTCGCAAGCCCGGGTCTGTGCCGCCCACGCCGCCTTTCTTCGACACCGCCACCAGCGCCAACGACAGCCAGTTCACCAACGCCCGCCTGGGCGCCATGTGGCGCCAGCGCGTGGGCGATGTGCGGGTGGAGCTCAACGGCAATGCCGGCGCCTTCCGCTCGCGCAGCACGGCCCTGCGCAACGAGTTCGGCGGCTTTGAGCTGGAGCCAACGTTCGTGAAGACCTTCGACGACCGCACCGAGGTGCGCGAGAAGTCGGCCAACGTGGCGCTGAAGGGCTCGCTGCTGGCCGGTGGCAACGACGTGGCGCGCCCAGGCGGCCCGCCCGGCGCGCCGCCCCGCACGACGCCCGAGCACGCGCTGGTCTTCGGTGGCGAGATCGAGGCCATCTCGCGCGACGAGACGCGCCTGTCGGTGCCCGACGTGGCCGAGTTCGGCGACAACCTCAGCGCCAGCACGCTGCGCCTAGCGGCCTTTGCACAGGACGAGTGGAACCCGACGCCGAACTGGGGCGCCAACTTCGGCCTGCGCTGGGAAGGCATCACGACCAAGGGCGACAGCGGCCAGGGCACGCGGCCGGAAAACACCAGCAGCGTGTGGACGCCGTTGCTCAATGCCGTCTATCGGCCCGATCCGAAGAGCCGCGACCAGGTCCGCCTGTCGCTGACGCGCAGCTACCGCAGCCCGCCCACCAGCGCGCTGATCGCACGGCCGACGATCAACCGCGAGTTCCCGGTCACGCCCACCGACCAGGCCAACAGCGAGGCCTTCCCCGACAGCGCCGGCAACCCCGGCCTGAAGCCCGAGCTGGCCACCGGCATCGACCTGGCGGTGGAGCGCTACCTCGAAGGCGGTGGCGTGCTCAGCGCCAACCTGTTCCACCGCCGCATCAGCAACCTCATCCGCAGCCGCACCGAGCTGGAAGCGGTGTCGTGGAGCAGCTTCCAGCGCCACGTGCGCCGCCAGCGCAACATCGGTGATGCCAGCACCAGCGGCCTCGAGCTCGAGGCCAAGTTCCGCCTCGACCAGCTGGTGGACGGCGCGCCGCGCGTGGAGATGCGCGCCAACGCCGCGCTCTTCAGCAGCCAGGTCGACAGCGTGCCCGGCCCCGACAACCGGCTCGACCAGCAGTCGCGCGGCACGCTGAACATCGGCGCCGACTACCGCTTCCGTGGCACGCCGCTCACCGCCGGCGGCAACGTGAACGTGGTGCCACAAACGCGCACGCGGCTCGACGAGAGCCAGACCAGCATCGCCAGCCGCAAGCGCGTGTGGGACATGTACGCGCTGTGGACCTTCAACCCCGCGCTCGGCCTGCGCCTGCTGGCCAACAACCTGGCGCCGCTGGACAGCAGCAGCACCGAGATCATCGACGGCACTGTGGCCGGCAGTCCCGGTTTTGGCGAGCGCACGCGCCGCTTCAGCACCGGCCCGAGCGACGTGAACTGGCAGCTGCGGCTGGAGATGAAGCTGTAGCAGGCCGGCCAGCAAGCCGATGAACGCCTGGCGTGCCGCCGCCGATGCCGTGCTGGTGCTGCACGCGGCGGTGGTGCTGTTTGTGGTGGGCGGGCTGGTGCTGGTGCTCGTTGGCAACCTGCTGAAGCATCCGCGCGGCGGCCCGCGCTGGCCGTGGGTGAACCGGCCCTGGTTCCGGGTGCTGCACGGCGCGGCCATCGCCACCGTGGTGCTGCAGTCCTGGCTGGGCATCACCTGCCCGCTGACCGACCTGGAATGGTGGCTGCGCGCGCAGGCCGGGCAGGTGCTGCCGGCCCGGGGCTTCATCGAGCTGTGGCTGCACCGGCTGCTGTTCTTCCAGGCGCCGGGCTGGGTGTTCGCGCTCGCCTACACCCTGTTCGGCCTAGCGGTGGCCGCCACCTGGTGGCGCTGGCCGCCGCGCAGGCGCTGACTGCCGCGTCAGGTCGGCGTCGGCACGCCCGTCATGCGGTCGTGCTTCAGGAACCACTGCCGGGCCAGGGCCACGAGCTGCGGCTCGGTCGGGTGATCCACCAGCTCATGGCCCACCAGGTGCTTGGCCAGCGCCGGCCGATGCTTGTGCGCATAACGCTCGAAGTCAGCCACCGCGGTGTGGCCACCAGCGACCAGCACCTCGGTGATGCCCTCGAGCGCGTCGCAGACCTCGCCGAAGAACTCGTGCTCGGTGCGCACGGCGCTCTTGTGCTGGTGCGTCAGGTGGCGGTGGGCCTTCACGCGCGAGGCGTGTACGTGCTCGGCATCGAACTGCAGCACACGGGCTCCTTGGTGGTCGATCTGCACCACGGCATGGAAGGAAGTCGTCATGGGTTGGTCCTGTGGAAAAGTCGGAAACGGGGCGATGAATGAAGCTGCGACCGGGTGCCTTCAGGGCGGCGTGGCGCGCTCGCGTTGAGTCTGGCAGGGCACGCAGCGCCGCGCCCAGGGCTCGAGCTTCAGGCGGTCGAACGGAATCTCGGTGCCGCAGTCGGCGCACAGGCCGTAGCCGCCGGCGGCCGTGTCGCGCAGGCGTGTCAGCGCGGCGCTGACTTCGCCCAGCGCCACGGTGTCGCGGTCGCCGATGGCGAGGTCGAGCGCGCGCTCGTGGTCGCGCTGCGGTGCGTCGTCGCCGTCCTGCGCCAGCACGACGCTGGCGTGTTCGGCGCGGGTGCTGCCGCCGAGGTGTTCGGCAAGCCGGCGGTCGAGCTGCGACAGGCGCTGCTCAAGTGCCGTTACGAGCAGGGCGTGTTGGCCGGCGGTGAGGTGGCGCATGCGGAGCCTCCGTGTTGGGCAGGGTGTGACCGTGTCTTCGGTGCAGTCATGTTGCGCTCGGCTGGCAGCACCGGACTTGAGCCGAGTCAAGCTGCGGCGGGTGAACGAGGCGCTCCCTACAATTCCGCGCCATGAGCCAGGCCAGCCCGACAAGCCCGACCAGCCCGACCGCGCCACCGCCGGCCTGCGATGTGCTGGTGGTGGGCGCCGGCCCGGCCGGCGCCGCATGCGCCCAGCGCCTGGCGGGCCGCGGCCTGCAGGTGGTGCTGGTCGACCAGCACGAGTTCCCGCGCGACAAGGTCTGCGGCGACGGGCTCATCCCCGACGCCCACGCGGCCATGGCCCGCCTGGGCGTGCTCGACGAGGTGCTGGCGCTGGCCCAGCCGGTGCCCGCCGTGCGCTGCATTGCGCCGCGTGGCCACCATGTCGATGTGCCCGGCACCCTGTGCGTGCTGCCGCGCCGCGTGCTCGACCACGTGCTGGTGCGCGCGGCGCAGCGCGCTGGCGCCGTGCTGGCGACGCCCTGGCGCTTCGAGCGCCCGCTGCTGCACACGGCCGGCACGCTGCAGGAGCGTGTGGCGGGTGCGCGGCTTGTGGCGCGCGGCGGCACCGTGGCCGAGGTCAGCGCCCGCTGGGTGGTGCTGGCCACCGGCGCTGCCGCGCCGGCGCTGGTGGCCGCCGGGCTGGCCGAGCGCCACACGCCCAGCGGCGTGGCGCTGCGCGGCTACGTGGAGCACGCGGCCCTGGCGCGCGAGATCCAGGCGCTGCAACTGGTGTGGCACCCGCGGCTGAAGGACGGCTATGGCTGGATCTTCCCGGCGCCGGGCGGCCAGTTCAACATCGGCACCGGCGTGGTCGGTAGCCATGAGGTGGGCGAGGACGGCCGCGGCCACAAGCGCAGCGGCGGCCCGAATCTGCGGCGGATGTTCGACGCCTTCTGCGAGGTGCACGAACCAGCGCAGCGGCTCGTGCGCGAGGGCCGCTGGACCGGCGAGCTCAAGGGCGCGCCGCTGCGCTGCTCGCTTACCGGCGCGCGCTTCGGCCGCCCGGGCCTGCTGGGCACCGGCGAGGCCATCGGCAGCACCTACGCCTTCACCGGCGAGGGCATCGGCAAGGCGCTCGAAACCGGCCTGGCCGCGGCCGAGGCGCTGCTGCTTGCACGCGCCGACGACGCGGACGTGCTCGGCCACTACAGCGCCGCGCTGGCGGCCCTGAAGCCCCGTTTCGACACCTACGAGACCGCGAGCTACGTGAACCGCTGGCCCTGGATCGCCGACATCGTGGTCAGCCGTGCGCGCCGCAGGCCCGCCATCCTGCGCCGGCTGCAGGGCCTGCTCGAAGAGACGCAGAACCCGGGCAACCTGTTCAGCTGGCGGGGCGTGAAGCACCTCATGTTCGAATAGCGCCTGATCACTACCCTCTCACCCCTCGACACGACCGGACCGCGCATGACCTCGAACCCAATCTCCCGCTGTGCCCTGCTGGCTTCGCTCACGGCCCTTGGTGCCTGCGGTGGCGGTGGGGCTGATGCGCCTGCACCGGCACCCGCACCGCCGCCGGTGGCCTGCACGTCCTCGCCGCCGCCGCCGCCGCCGGCCGCGGTATCGGCGGCACCGCAGGTCACCTTCGCCATCACCAACGGCGCCGGTGTGGCCGGCACGGTGGTGCTGACGCTGGACCGCACCGCGGCACCCACCACGGTGGCCAACTTCCTGCAGTACGTGAACAGCGGCTTCTACAACTGCACCGTGTTTCATCGGCATGCGCCGAACTTTGTGATGCAGGGCGGTGGCTTCGCGACGCCCTTGAGCGTCAGCAGCACCGCCTTGAACACGCCCAAGCCGACCAACCCGCCTATCGTGCTGGAGGATGGCAACGGCCTGTCGAACCTGCGCTGGACTCTTTCGATGGCCCGGACCAATGCCCCCGACAGCGCAACCTCGCAGTTCTTCATCAACCTGGCCAACAACACCAACCTGGACCGCACAGTCACGGCGCGCGGCTATGCGGTGTTCGGCAGCATCACTGCTGGCACCGAGGTGATCGCCGCCGCCGCGGCCGCGGCCTGCTCGCCCTGGGGCAACCTGGCCTTTGGCGACGGCAGCTGCCTGCCCACGCCCAACCTGACGATCACCGCCGCCATCCAGACCCGCTGAGCCACCGCCACCCGCCGCCCCCGGCGGCCGTTCGTCACCTGGATCCTGCGGCTTACCCGGCAGCAGGCCGCGTGGGCGGCAGAGCTTCCTAGACTCCGGCCGTATGAAGCTGCAACCGCTCTCCGAAGGCAACGCGCTGCAGCGGGCCTATGCCCGCTGGGCGGCGCGGCGCTACGCCTGCATGGCGCCCGAGCTGCGCGAGCAGGCCGAGTTGCTCGACCGTTTCCTCTACAGCCGCTCGGGCCTCGGGGTCTGGCTGGGCCTGGCCGGGGCGCTGCTGGGCACGAGCTTCGGGCTGCGCGGCTTTGGCCTGCCGTGGGACGTGGCGTTGGTCATCGGCGCGCTGCTGTGGGTGGTGATTCCCTTCATCGGCTTGGCGGCCTGGCTGCAGCCCGGCAAGTTCGCGTTCCAGCAGCTGCGCACCAAGCTCTGGCTGTCTGCGCTGCTGGGCCTGTTCGGGGCGCTGTGCGGCTTCGTGCTCGCGCACGTGGGGCGCCAAGGTGCGCTCGATCTCGAGCTGCTGGTCGAGGAGCTCGTCCGCAAGGGCGGCCTGCTCGTGCCGGCCACCCTGGCGGCCGTCGCTGCCATTGCGGCGCTGCAGTGGGGCGTGGCCCGCGTGCGCCAGGACCTGCTCGAGCGCGCCGACACCGAGCGCCGCGCCGCCGAGGCGCGGCTGCAACTGCTGCAGGCGCAGATCCAGCCGCACTTCATCTTCAACACGCTGGCGGCGCTGCAGCACTGGGTAGACACCGGTGACGCGCGCGCGCCAGCGCTGCTGCGCACGCTGGTCGAGTTCCTGCGCGGCTCGACCGATCTGCTCGGCGGGCGCGACGTGAGCGTGGGCGAAGAAGCCGAGATCGTGCGCCAGTACCTGCAGATCATGCAGGCGCGGCTGGGCGAGCGGCTTCGTTATGAGATTGCGATCGAGCCCGCCGCCGCCACCGCTACGCTGCCGCCGGGGCTGCTGCTCACGCTGGTGGAAAACGCCGTCGAGCACGGCATCGCGCCGGCGCTGGCCGGCGGCGCCGTGCGCGTGGCGGCGGCGGTCGAAGGCGAGGCCGTGGTGCTGCGCGTGCACGACGACGGCATCGGCCTGGCGCCGCAGTGGCACGACGGCACCGGCCTGGCCAACTCGCGCGAGCGGCTGCGCCACCACGGCCTGGGCACCGGCACGCTGGTGCTGCACGCCACCCCGCCCGGCACCGAAGCCGTGCTCACGCTGCCGAGGCCTGCGCCATGAGCAAGCCCATCGACTGGAGCCAGCTCTGGTATCCGGGCCCGACACGGCAGTTCACCGACGCCGAGTTGCGGCAGGCCGGCCACGACAGGCCGGACCGCACCCTCGTGACCATGGTGCTGCTCAACTTTCTCTTTTTGGGCTTCGTGCTGATGCAGGTGGCGCCGCAGGCCGTGACGGCGCCGCTGACCGCGGCCATTGCCGTCAGCGGCGTGCTGGGCAGCCGGGGAGCCATGGCCCTGTGGCGGCGGCCTTCACGGCGACGGCTGACGCTGTGGTCCTTCTTGGGCACGATGGCGCTGGGTATGTTCGGCGGGGTGCTGGTGGAGTGGCAGGATCTGGCCCGCGGCAGCGCCGAGCGCGTCTGGATGCTGACCACCGTCTTTGGCCTGGCGGCCCTGCTGAGCCTGGGCTGGTGGTTCCTGGCCGTGTGGCGCGCCCACCAGATCGAGGCGCGGCTGCGCGAGCAGGCCGAGCAGGCGCGCGCACTGGCCATGGCCGGGCAGCTGGCGGCGGCGCAGATCCAGCCGCACTTTCTGTACAACGCGCTGGCTGCGCTGCAGCACTGGGTGCAGGTCAAGGACGACCGCGCCGCGCCGCTGCTCGATGCGCTCACCGGCTTTCTGCGCGCGACGCTGCCGCTCTTCAACCGCAGCCGGCTGGCGCTGGGCGACGAGGCCGCCGCGGCGCGCGAGTACCTTGAAGTGATGCGCCTGCGGCTGGGCGAGCGGCTGCGCTACGGCATCGACATCGAGCCAGCGGCCGCCACCGCGGCGGTGCCGCCGGGCCTGCTGCTCACGCTGGTGGAAAACGCGGTCGAGCACGGCGTGGTGCCCTCGTTGCACGGTGCCGAGGTGCAGGTGTCGGCGCGCGCTGAAGTCGGCCGGGTCGTGCTCGAGGTGGCCGACACCGGCCCCGGGCTGGCGCCCGGCGCCACCGACGGCATCGGCCTGGCCAACACCCGCACGCGGCTGCAGCAGAGCTTCGACGGCCGTGCCCGCCTGAGCCTGGCCGGCGCGCCGGAGGGCGGCTGCATCGCCCGCATCGAATTCCCGCTTGAACTGCCGTGACCCCACCGCCATGAACACACGCCCCGTCACCGCCCCCGTCACCGCGCTGATTGCCGACGATGAAGAAGCTCCGCGCGCCCAGCTGGCCGCCGCGCTGCAAACCGCCTGGCCGGGCCTGCAGCTGGTGGCGCAGTGCGTCAACGGCGTCGACGCCTGGGACGCCTACCTGGAGCACGAGCCCCAGGTGTGCTTCCTCGACATCCGCATGCCCGGCATGAGCGGCATCGAGGTCGCGCGGCGCATCGGCGGGCGCACGCCGGTGGTCTTCGTCACCGCGTTTGGCGACCACGCCCTGGCCGCCTTCGATGCCGGCGCGGTGGACTACGTGATGAAGCCGGTGGACCCGCAGCGCCTGGCGCAGGCGGTGGAGCGCGTGCGCACGCGCCTGGACAAGCCCGCGCTCGACCCCGCTGGCCTGCAGGCCCTGCTGGCGCAGCTGGCCGGCCAGGTGCGGCGGCCGGCGCCGCTGGAGGTGATCCAGGCCGGCGTCGGCAAGGAGGTGCGGCTCATTCGCGTCGCCGAGGTGATCTACTTCGAGAGCGACACGCGGTACACGCGTGTGGTGCACGACGGTGGCGATGCCTTGATCCGCACGCCGCTGAAGGAGCTGCTGGCGCAGCTCGACGAGACGCAGTTCTGGCAGGTGCACCGCTCGGTCATCGTCAACCAGCGCCACGTGGCCAGCGCCGTGCGCGTGGACGAGAGCCACATGCACCTGGTGCTGCGCGGGCGGCCCGAGACGCTGCCCGTGTCGCGGCACTTCCAGGCGCTGTTCAAGGGGCAGTAGTGGCGGGTTGACAGGGTCCGCAGCGGGGTCAGGCGCGGCGCGGCGCGCTTAGCATCGGCAGCACCCCAGCTGTTGCCGTCGTGCCTGCCCGCCCGCCATGCCCGTCACTCCCGTTCCCCGCTTCGACCAGTTCTACCGCCACCCCGAACTCACGCGTCTGCTGCAGGACTACGCCGCCGCCGAGCCGCAGTTGGTCGAGCTGCGCAGCATCGGCAAGAGCCATGAAGGCCGCGACATCTGGCTCGTGGTGCTCACCAACCAGGCCACCGGCGCCGACGTCGACAAGCCCGCGTTCTGGGTCGACGGCAACATCCACGCCGCCGAGCTGACGGCCTCGACCGCCTGCCTGTACTGGCTGCATCAGCTCGTCAACCCGGATGGCGCCGAGCTCGCGCTGGCTGACCGCCCGCGCCACATCCGCAGCAGCACGCGGCCCTACCCGTACGACGAAGCCCCGGTCGAGGGCCTCACCATCGAGGACATGGACGGCGACGGCCGCATCCTCAGCATGCGCATTCCCGATCCGCACGGCCCGTACAAGAAGCACCCGCAGGAGCCGCGCCTGATGGTGGCGCGCGAGCCCGGCGAGTTTGGCGGCGAGTACTTCCGCATCGTGCCCGAGGGCAGCCTGAAGGCCTACGACGGCGTGAAGATCACCGCCAACCCTGATCTCGAAGGCCTCGACCTCAACCGCAACTTCCCGGCCTACTGGCGCCAGGAATTCGAGCAAGTGGGCGCCGGCCCTTACCCCACGAGCGAGCCCGAGGTGCGCGCGATGGTGGAGTTCGTGGCCGCGCACCCGAACATCGGCGCGGCCGTCAGCTTCCATACCCACAGCGGCGTGATCCTGCGGCCCATGGGCACCCAATCCGACGACGACATGACGCCGGAGGACCTGTGGATGTACAAGCGGCTGTCGGACCTGGGCGCCAAGCTCACCGGCTACCCCGCCATCAGCATCTGGCACGACTTCAAGTACCACCCCAAGCAGGTGATCACGGGCACGCAGGACTGGGTCTACGAGCACCTGGGCGCGCTGTTCTGGACGGTGGAGATCTGGGCCCCCAACAAGGAAGCCGGCATCACCGACTACAAGTGGATCGACTGGTACCGCGAGCACCCCGTGGAAGACGACCTGAAGCTGCTGAAGTGGAGCGACGAGCAGTGCGGCGGCAAGGCCCATGTCCACTGGTACGCCTTCCGCCACCCTCAGCTGGGCATGGTGGAGCTCGGCGGCTGGGACCGCATGAACTACTGGCGCAACCCGCCGCCGGCGCTGCGCGAGCGTGAGGCGGCGCGCTTCCCGGCCTGGCTGCTGCAGATCGGCCTGAGCCTGCCCAAGCTGGAGGTGCTGCGCACCGAGGTGCGTGCGCTCGGCGCCGACACCTGGCGTGTGCGCTTCGCGGTGGCCAACGCCGGCTACCTGCCCAGCTACGTGAGCAAGCGCGCGCTCGAACGCAAGACGGCCCGCGGCACCGTGTTCCGCATCCACCTGCCCGCCGGCCTGAGCCTGTTGAGCGGCCTCGAGCGCGAGGTCGGCGCGCACCTCGAGGGCCATGCGCCGAAGGGCTCGCTGCAGGCCTTCCTGCCCAGCCGCGAGCTCACCGGCGACCGCGCCGTGGCCGAGTGGGTGGTGCGCGGGCCGCGGGGCACGGCCATCGCGCTGAGCGCCACTGCCGACCGTGCCGGCACCGTGCGCACCGAGGTCACGCTCGATTGAGAGCTTGTGAAGCATTCCGCCACGCCCGCTCGTGCGCCCGAAACGGCGCCGCTCGTCGTTGCAAATGCTCGCCGTAGCCCGTGCTACGGCTGCGCTTTGCGCCTAGATCGACACCGTTTCGGACGCCCGCTCGGACGCGCCGGAATGCTTCACAAGCTCTGAGCTCGCGCTAATGGCCTTTCCGCCGCAAGCCGGGCCCGACGACCCCTGGTCGACGCTGTTCGAGTTCCTGCCCATCGGCGCCTACCGCAGCACGCCCGACGGGCGGCAGCTGCGTGCCAACCCGGCGCTGGTGCGGCTGAACGGCTTCGCCACCGAGGCCGAGCAGGTCGCGGCCGTGCGCGACATCGGTACCGATTGGTATGTCGATCCCACGCGGCGCGCGCAGTTCAAGGCGCTGATCGAACGTGACGACCGCGTCGTGGCTTTCGAGTCGGAGATCTACCGTCACAAGACGCGCGAGCGCATCTGGGTGCGCGAAAACGCCCACGCCGTGCGCGGCGCCAACGGCCGCGTCCGCTACTACGAGGGCACGGTCGAGGAGATCACCGACATCGTGCGCACCCGCGAGGCGCTGGCGCGGTCGGAGGCCAGCGTGCGCGAACTGGTGTCGCTGGTGCCGGGCATGATCTACCGGCTCGTGCTGGAGCCCGACGGGCGCCGCCGCTTCACCTTCATCAGTGAGCAGGTGCAGGAGGTCTACGGCGTCAGTGCGGCCGACGTGATGGCCGACAGCGTGGTCCTGACCGAGTGCATCCACCCGGCGGATCGCGAGCGGGTGGCCAGGGAGGCCGCGCGTGTGGCCGAGGACGGCAGCCCGCTGGACCTGGAGTTCCGCATCCGCCACGCCGACGGCCGCGAGCGCTGGGTGCACTGGCGGGGTGGCGCTGCCGGCCCAGGGGCCGGACCCGGCCGCGTGCGCGTCGGTGTGGCTATCGACGTCACCGAACGAAAGCGGGCCGAGATCGAGGCTGCCCGCAGCCAGGTGCGGCTGCAGCAGCTGGTCGACCTGATCCCGGGCGTGGTGTTCCGCGTGCGCTTCAGTGCCGATGGCGGGCGCCGCTACAGCTTCGTCAGCGACCGCGTGCGCGAGCTCTACGGACTCGAGCCCGAAGAAGTGTTGCGCGATGGCGGGTGCCTGGCGCGCATGCGCCATCCCGACGCCGCCGAGCAGGTCACACGGCTCTCCGACCAGGCCATCGCCGACGGGCGCGAGCTGGACTACGAGGCGCCGCTGCGCCTGCGCGACGGCACCGAGAAGTGGGTGCATCTGCGCAGCGCCCCGGGGCCTGCGGAAGACGGCGACCCCGTGCGGGTCGGGGTGCTGCTGGATGTGACGGCACGCAAGCGGGCGCAGCTGGCGCTGCAGCAGCAGAGCGAGCTCTGGCTCGGCGCCCTGCAGGCCAGCGGCGACGGCGTCTGGGACTGGCGCGTGCAGGACGGCACCGAGATCCTCAGTCCGCAGTGCCAGGCGATGTACGGCTTCGCACCCGGCGAACTGCCCGACCGGCCCGACGCCCTCGACGAGCGCACCCACCCGGACGACCGTGCCGCGATGCTGGCCGACCGCGACGCCCACTTCGCCGGCCGCACGGCACGCTACGTCAACGAGCACCGTGTGCGCTGCAAAGACGGTAGCTGGAAGTGGATCCTCGCGCGCGGGCTCGTCATCGAGCGCGACGCGATGGGCCGGCCGCTGCGCATGATCGGCACCCACACCGACGTGACCGCGGCCAAGCAGGCCGAGGGGCTGCGCCTGGAGCGCGACAACGCCGCCGCGGCCGACCGCGCCAAGAGCGAGTTCCTCAGCCGCGTGAGCCACGAGCTGCGCACGCCGCTGAACGCCGTGCTCGGCTTTGCCCAGCTGCTGGAGCTGGACCCCGGCGGCAGCGGCGAGCGCCAACGCGGCTGGGTGCAACAGATGCTCGGCAGCGGCCGCCACCTGCTGGCGCTGCTCGAAGACATCCTCGATCTCAGCAGCCTGCAGAGCGGGCGGCTGGCCATGGCCCTGGAGCCGGTGTCGCTGGAGTCCGTCGTCGACGAGGCCTGGACGATGCTGGCCGCCGGCAGCCTGAGCACGCCGGCGCTGTTGCGGCGCTTCGACAACCAGGTGGCCGGTCTGGGGTGCGTGGTACGGGCCGACCGCAAGCGGCTTAAGCAGATCGTCGGCAACCTGCTGTCCAACGCCATCAAGTACAACCGCGCCGACGGCTGGGTGCGCGTGGCCGTGGCCGAGGCGTCGCCCGCCCGCGACGGCGCGCCTATGCGCTGGGAGCTGCGCATCAGCGACCAGGGCCGCGGCCTGGACGAGCAGCAACTGGCGCGCCTGTACAACCCCTTCGACCGCCTCGGCGCCGAGCGCGGCCCGGTGGCCGGCACGGGCCTCGGGCTGGCGCTGACGCGACAGCTGGTGGAGGCGCTGGGAGGCGAGATCGGTGTCGTGAGCACGCCGGGCCAGGGCAGCACGTTCTGGGTGCGGCTGCCGGAGGAGTCTTCGGGGGGTTGAGGGCTGCACACCGTGCGGAGCCCCACACCCTGGTGGGGATTTCGAAGCCTCGTGCGGATGTCCAAACGCCGTTCGGATTCCCGAACTCCGTTCGGGCTGAGCCTGTCGAAGCCCAGCCCCGGATGCACAAGGCCCTTCGACAAGCTCAGGGCGAACGGGGAGAGGCCCTTCGACAAGCTCAGAGCGAACGGAAAACAGCGCTCAGCTCGAACGGGGAGTCGGGGGTTGTTCGAACCGGTACACCGCCACGCTCGCGCGCCAGTTCGGCGCCACGCGCACGGCGCGGCCCTGGTGCAGGCCGAAGGCGTCGGTCACGTGCAGCCCCATGCGCTGTGCCAGCACGCCGAAGTCGGCAAAGGTGCCGACGCGGATGTTCGGCGTGTCGTGCCATTCGTACGGCAGCGCCCGCGTCACCGGCATGCGGCCGCCGGCCACGCGCAGGCGGTTCGGCCAATGCGCGAAGTTCGGGAAGGCGACGATGCCGATGCGGCCCACGCGCGCCGTCTCGCGCAGCATGCGCTCGGTGTGGCGGATGGCCTGCAGCGTGTCGATCTGCAGCACGACATCGAAGCTCTGGTCGTCGAAGAGCGCCAGGCCTTCCTCGAGGTCGAGCTGCACCACGT
>JBIJAP010000138.1:0-8234 GCA_044345715.1 Rubrivivax sp. | reverse complement strand
CGGCATTCCGGGTGCCAGCGCCCCGGCCATCCTGAAGGCCCTGGGCTGCGAAGTGATCGACCTCTACAGCAAGGTCGATGGCGACTTTCCCAACCACCACCCGGACCCGAGCAAGCCCGAGAACCTGCAGATGCTCAAGGCGGTGGTGCACGCCACCGGCGCCGAGCTCGGCCTGGCCTTCGACGGCGACGGCGACCGCCTCGGCGTGGTCACCGCGGGTGGCAACATCATCTACCCCGACCGCCAGATCATGCTGTTCGCGCGCGACATCCTGGCGCGCCACCCGGGCGGCAAGATCATCTTCGACGTCAAGTGCAGCCAGCGGCTGCCGGTGGCCATCCGCGAGGCCGGCGGCGTGCCGGTGCTGTGGAAGACGGGGCACTCGCTGATCAAGGCCAAGCTGAAGGAGCTGGGCGCGCCCTTTGCCGGCGAGATGAGCGGCCACTTGTTCTTCGGCGAGCGCTGGTACGGCTTCGACGATGCGATGTACACGGCGGCGCGGCTGCTGGAGATCTTGTCGCGGCATGCCGACCCGAGCGCCTTCCTGGATGCGCTGCCCACGAGCTTCAGCACGCCCGAGCTCAACGTCAGCTGCGCCGAGGGCGAGCACCACGCCGTGGTGACCGAGCTGCTGGCGCGCGTGGCCGACGGGCGGCTCAGCTTCGAAGGCGGCGAGGTCGGCACGATCGACGGCCTGCGCGTGGACTTTGCCGACGGCTTCGGCCTCATCCGCGCGAGCAACACCACGCCGGTGCTGGTGCTGCGCTTCGAGGGCCACACCGAAAGCGCGCTGCACCGCATCGAAGCGCAGTTCATGCAGGTGCTCAAGAGCGTGAAGCCCGACGCGACCGTGGGCGCCTCGGCGCATTGAGCGCGGCTCGCTGGTGCGCATAGGGCTTCGACAGGCTCAGCCCGAACGGGTGATGACCCCCGTTCGTCCTGATCCCGTCGAAGGGCCGGTGGTGCGCACGCGGCTTCGACAGGCTCAGCCCGAACGGTGGGTGACCCCCGTTCGCCCTGAGCTTGTCGAAGGGCCGCGCTGAGCTTGTCGAAGCGCCCGATGACCGAAGCCCTGGCTCGCGGGCTCTACGCATCCGCGCTGCGGCTGCTCACCCCGGCCTACCTGCTGCGCCTGTGGTGGCGCGGCCGGGCCGAGCCGGGCTACCGCGCCCACTGGGCCGAGCGCTTGGGCTTCGGCCCGCCCGAGCTACCGGGCCGCCTGTGGATCCACGCCGTCTCACTCGGCGAAACCAAGGCTGTCGAGCCGCTGCTCGCCGCGCTGCGCGAGCGCGATCCCGGCCTGCGCCTGCTGCTCACCCACGGCACCGCCACCGGCCGCGAGGCCGGCCGTGCGCTGCTGCGCGACGGTGACATCCAGTGCTGGCAGCCCTGGGACACCCCCGGCGCCGTGCGCCGCTTCTTCGCCCGCCACCGGCCCAGCGTGGGCCTGGTGATGGAAACCGAGGTCTGGCCCGTGCTGCTGCACGGAGCCGAGCAAGCCGGCGTGCCGATGCTGCTGGCCAACGCCCGCCTGTCGCCAAAGAGCCAGCGCCAGGGCCGGCGTTTCGCCGCGCTGCTGCACCCCGCGCTCGGCCGCTTCGCCGCCGTGCTGGCGCAGACCGAGGCCGACGCCACCCGCCTGCGCGCCAGTGGCTCGCACGCGGTGCAAGTGGCCGGCAACCTGAAGTTCGAGATCGCCCTCAGGCCTGAACTGCTGGAACGCGGCCGCACCTGGAAGGCGCAGCTCGGCCGGCCCGTGGTGCTGGCGGCCGTCACGCGCGAGGGCGAGGAGGCGGCGCTGCTCGAGACCTGGCGCGCGGCGCCGCGTGGCGACGCGCTGCTGGTCATCGTGCCGCGGCACCCGCAGCGCTTCGACGAGGTGGCGGCGCTCGTCAGCGCCCGCGGCCTGCGCCTGGCACGGCGCGGCGCCTTCGTGGCCGATGCGCCGGCCGCCGCCGACCGCACGGCCGAGGTCTGGCTGGGCGACAGCCTCGGCGAGATGCCGGCCTGGTACGCCCTGGCCGACGTGGCGCTGCTCGGCGGCAGCTTCGCCCCGCTGGGCGGCCAGAACCTCATCGAGGCCGCCGCCTGCGGCTGCCCGTTGCTGATGGGCCCGCACACCTACAACTTCGCGCTCGCGGCCGAGCTGGCCCAGGCCGCGGGCGCGGCACGTCGCGTTCCCACGCTGGCGCAGGCGGTGGACGAGGCCCTGGCGCTGTCGAACGACGCCAGCGCGCGCGAGACGATGGCCGCCGCCGGCCTGGCCTTCACCGCCGCGCACCGCGGCGCGGCGGCGCGCATGGCCGAGGCCGTGCTGGCGCTGCGCCAGCGCTGATCAGCCGAACGTCGGATCAGCCGAACAGCGGCAAGCCCGGCAGCCCCGCACTGCCCGGCAGCACCTCGCCATCGAGCGCGGCGCGCGGCACGCGCAGGTGTTCGCCGAGCACGGTGCGGAACACGGCCCGCAGGTCGGTGCTGACACGCAGGTCGCGGCCCTCGAAGCGCTGCGCCTTGGCCAGGCCCGGCCAGTCGGCCAGCACGCGGCCGCCGCGCACCGCGCCGCCCAGCACGAAGGCCGCGCCGCCGGTGCCGTGGTCGGTGCCGAGCGTGCCGTTCACGGCCACTTCGCGGCCGAACTCGGTGGCCACCACCACCACGGTGCGGCCCCAGGTGCCACCCGGCAGCAGGCCGTTGCGCAGGGTTTCCATCGCCGCGTCGAGCGTGCGCAGGTTGTTGCTCGTGGCGCCGTTCGGCGCGCCCTGGTTGGCGTGGGAATCCCAGCCGCCCATCTCGAGCACGGCCACGGTGGCGCCGCGCTGCATGAACTCGGCCGCCTTGCCGGCCAGCGTGATGGCGGCGCGGCGGCCCCCGCCAGTGCCGCCGGCGGCGTTCAGGCTCATGCCGGCCATGTCGGGGTCGTCACGCAGGCCGCGTGCACGGGCCAGCGCGGCAGCCAGCGAGGGTTCGGTCTGCCACATCGTAGCCAGGCGGGCCACGAGGTCGGCGTCGGGCGCGGGCAGGGTCGATGGCGCCCAGGTGTCCACCCCCGCGGCGCCGCGCAGCACCAGCGGCACGGCCGTGTCCAGCGCCACCGCGCGTGGGCCCGCCAGGTGCGGCAGCGCGCGCGCCAGCCAGCCGGTGGCCAGCTCGTGCGGCATCACGCCACCGTGTTCGAGCACGTTCTGGGCGTCGAAGTGACTCCGCTCCTTGTAGGGCAGACCCGTGGCGTGCACCACCAGCAGCTCCTTGCGGCCGTGCATGGCGTGCAGCTGCGGCAGCAGAGGGTGCAGCGCGAAGAAGCCATCGAGCGGCAAGGGCGGGGCATCGAAGGCGTCGAAGCGCGCCAGCGGGCCACGGGCCTCGGCAAACGCCGGGTCGCCAGGCGCCGGCACCGCAGTGAGGCCGTCGAGGCCGCCGCGCAGGATGACGAACACGAGGCGCGGCGCGTCGGGCTGCTGCGCGCGCAGTGGAGCCACGGCCAGCGAGGAGGCCACGGCGAGCAGCAGGTGGCGTCGGGACAGGTGCATGTCGGCTCCTCGTTCAGCGGCGCTGGAATTCGGGCGCCAACAGCAGCAGAGCCAGCGCCTGCGGGCCGTCGGCGGCGCGCTGGATCTGCTGCCGCGTGCTGCTGCTGAGCAGCGGCCCCAGGCTGGCCTCGGCGCGCGCGCGGGCGTCGATGCGCGCGCCCACACGGGCGGCCACGCGCGTGGCCCACTCGACGCGCTTCCACACGGCATCGGGGCCGAGCCAGTCTTCGGCGCGATCGGGCCAGCCGGCCGGCGAGGGCGCGGCCTGCACGCGCTGGCCGAGCACCGAGATGCCACCATCGGCCGGGCGCTGGAAGGCGCTGTCGCCCAGCTGCAGAAGCCGCGCGCTGGTGATGACGAACTCCTCGGGCGTCTTGAGCTTGGCCGGTTGCGCGGGCCAGGCCTCGGGGGCGAGCACGAGCGAGCGTGTGACGGCGGCCAGATCGCCATCGCTGGCGCGCCAGACGTCTACAAGCCGCGCCACCAGCGCCGGCGGCGGCTCGTCGGCCACCAGGTGGCGCGCGAGCTTGCTGCAGACGAAGCGCGCCGTGGCCGGGTGCGCGGCGAGGTCACGCAACACGAGCGTCAGCGCCTCGGGGCCCTCGGGGTAGCGCTTGCCGAGCACGGTCTTGGGGCCCGGCTGGTGCCAGGCGGGGTCGAAGCGCGTGGTCGGCTCGGCATCGGCCGGCGCCACGCGCCAGCCGGTGAGCACGCGCGCGAACTCGGTGACGTCGGCCTGCGTGTAGCCCGAGCCGACCCCCAGCGTGTGCAGCTCCAGGATCTCGCGCGCCAGGTTCTCGTTCAGGCCACTGACGCGCGGTGTGTCGCCGGTGCGGCCAGCTCGGCGGGCCAGGCGCTGCACCAGGGCCGAATCGGGGCCGGCGGACTGGTCGTTGTCCAGGTAGCGCAGCATGCCCGGGTGGGTGGCTGCGGCCCGCAGCAGCGTTTCGAAACGGCCGCCGATGTGCGGCCGGATGGCCTCGCGCTCGAAGGCGCCGACGATGCCGCGCGCGCTGGCCTTGGCCATGCTCACCGTGAAGTGGTTGGCCCAGAACAGGGCCAGCCGTTCGTTGAAGGGGCGCGTGCTGCTGGCGGCCGTGACGAGCCGCGCCCGCACGTCGCTGGTGACGAGATCGCGGAAGTGGGCGGCGAACACGTCTTCACCTCTGCGGCCGTCGGCCATGACCATGCCTGCATCGGCCATGCCCGGCGATGCCGGCGGCGGCGCGCGCCGGGCCTCGCGCTGCTCGCGCAGGAAGCGGGCGTACACGCGAGTGGCCTCGGCGCCGCTGGCCAGGCCGCTGCCTTGCTGTGGCTCGGCCGGGCCGATCTGCTGCAGCAGCCAGCCGGTGGCGTCGGAGCCGATGGACGCCAGCGCCGGCTCGCCCAGCCCGAAGCGGTGGGCGGCGATCGCGGCGGCTCGTTCGGGGCTGTGCGGCAGGGCCAAGTTCATCACTCCTTCTGGCGTGGAGTGTGCCCCTGCGGTAGGTGACGCTGCATGAGCGCCACGTGAAGAAGTGTCAGCGCGCCAGCAGCCGGTTCACCGACTCGACATCGGCTGTGGCCAGTTGCCCGCTGGCCTGGCGCAGGCGCAGCGTGGCCAGCAGCACGTCGTAGCGTGCCTTCGCGAGATCGCGCTGCGTCGTCACCAGTTGGCTTTGCGCATTCAGCACGTCGAGGTTCACGCGCACGCCGACGCGGTAGCCGAGCTGCGTGGATTCGAGCGCCAGTTTGCTGGACGCCTCGGCGGCTTCGAGCGCCTTGACCTGCGCCAGCCCCGACTGCAGCCCAAAGAACGCCTGCCGCGTGCCGAGGGCGACGCCGCGGCGCGCGCCGTCGAGCTGGTTGCGCGACTGGTCTTCGAGCGCCAGCGTTTCCTTGATGCGGTTCTGCGTGGCGCCGCCGGTGAACAGCGGCATGTTGAACTGCAGGCCGAGGCTGGCCACAGTGTTGGTGCCGGTGCTGCTGCTCAGCGCATCGAGGCCGCCGCGGCCATTGTTGCTGCTGACCGAGGCCACCGCGTCCAGCGTCGGCTTTTCGGCGGCGCGGGCCTTCTCGGTTTCGAGCGTGGCCACATCCAGCCCCACGCGCGCGCGGCGGATGGCCGGGTGGTTCTGGTCGCCGGCCGTGACCCAGGGCTCGGCGTCGGCCGGCACTGGGCCAGGCAGATCCACCGGCACCACCAGCGGCTTGGGCGCCACGTTGGCGCGGCCCACGAGCTGGTCGAGCGCGACGCGCTTGGTGCGCAGGTCGTTGTCGGCGGCGATCTCCTGGGCACTGGCCAGGTCGAAGCGGGCCTGGGCTTCGCGCGTGTCGGTGATGGTGGCGGTACCGACCTCGAAGTTGCGCTTGGCCGAGGCCAGTTGCTCGGTGATGAAGGTCTTGTTGGCTCGCACGGCGCCGAGCGCGTTCTCGGCCGTGAGCACATCGAAGTAGGCCTGCGAAACGCGGATGATCAGGTCCTGCTCGGCGGCATCGAGATCGGTCTTCGACAACTCCAGCGCCTTGCGCGCCTGCGCCTGCGCGGCGGTGTTGCTGCGGTTGAACAGCGGGTAGCGGCCGTTGATGCTGGCCTGCAGCGTCGAAGCCTGGGTGGTGTTCGGCGCGCGGCTGGCGTCGGTGGCCGAGGTGCCCGCGCTGGCGCTGAGCGCCGCCGAGGGCCGCGTGAGCGCATCGGCCTGCGCGCTGCGGAACTCGGCGCTTTGCGCGGCGGCCTGCGCGGCGCGGAAGGTCGCGTCGTAGCTGCGGGCGGCCTCGACCAGCTCCTTCAGGTTCTGTGCGGCGGCCAGGCCGGGAAGGGCGGAGACGATCGCGGCGGCCAGCAGAGCCAGGGCTGGGCGCGTCAGCAAGCGGGAGCGGGACATTCAGCTTTCCTCTGGGGTGTCGCGTGGGCCTTGGCGGCCCTGCGCGGCGTCGGGTGTGGAGTGTTCAGTAGCGTGGCACGGCCGGGTCGACGAGCGTCGACCACGCATCGATGCCGCCGCTAAGGTTATACGCGTGGGCCCAGCCCCTGCGCTGCAGGAAATCGACGACCTGTGCGCTGCGCACGCCGTGATGGCAGATACAGACGACAGGCTGCGTCGGGTCGAACTCGGCCAGGCGGCCGGGGATCTCGTGCATCGGAACGTGGCGCAGCGGCAGGTCGGGCAGCTCGACGCGCGCCAGCGCCAGTTCCCAGGGCTCGCGCACGTCGAGCAGCACCGCGCCGGGCGTGGCCGCGGCAAAGGCCTGGAGCTGGTTCACCTGCAGGGCGAGCATCGGGCGGCTTGGGTTCAGAAGCTGAAGCGCGTGGGCTCGGCAAAGCCTTCGAGCCGCGGCGCCACGGTGTCGAAGAGATCGGTCTGCGCCCAGGCGGCTTCGCCCGTGCGGGTGTACAAACGCGCCCGCATCACCGGCTCGGCGCCCACCACGGCCACCAGCCGGCCACCCGGCTTGAGCTGCTGCAGCAGCGCCGGCGGCACATCGGCCACCGAGCCCGACAGCACGATGGCGTCGAAAGGCGCCTCGGCCGGCAGGCCTCGGGAGCCGTCGGCCGCGCTGCAATCGACGACGCGCACGTTCGACAGCCCGGCGCGCGCCAGGTTCTGGCGCGCGGCTGCGGCCAGCTCGGGGCGGCACTCCAGCGAGGTGACCTTCTGCGCGCGGTGCCCGAGCAGCGCCGCCATGAAGCCGCTGCCGGCGCCGACTTCGAGCACCGACTCGTGGCGCTGCACCTGCAGCGCCTGCAGCAGGCGTGCCTCGACCTTGGGCTCCAGCATCGCCGGCCCGTGGGGCTGCCCCGGCAGCAGCGGCACCTGCGTGTCGACGAAGGCCAGCGCTTTGTGGGCGGTGGGCACGAAGTCTTCGCGCCGCACCGCGGCCAGCAGCGCCAGCACCTGGGCGTCGAGCACGTCCCAGGGGCGGATCTGCTGCTCGATCATGTTGAAGCGGGCGAGTTCGGTCTTCATGTTGATACGGTGTACGGTATGTTGCCAAGCGGCCTGCAGATTCTAGGCGGCGGGCTTGACGGGACCCTTGCGACGCATCTTGGCGGGTGGGTCGTCGGGCCGCACCTGCAGCCCGCGCAGCACGAGGTCGAGGTGGGTCTTGAGCATCAGTTCCGGGTCCATCTCGGCCGTACCGTGCACCGGGCAGCAGCCGAACGAATGGCGGTGAATGGCCATGAAGATCAGCGGCGCGATCAGCGCCAGCGAGACCTCGTGCGTGGGCATCGGCCGGAACTCGCCTCGCGCCACGCCGCGCTCGACGCAGCCGCCGAACAGGCGGTCGGCCGGCACCATCACCTCGTCGGCGTAGAACTGCGCCAGTTCGGGGAAGTTGCGCACCTCGGCCAGGATGACCTTGTGGATGCCGGCGGCCGGCGTGCTGCCGAAGCGCTCCCACCAGGTCTGGATCAGCAGGGCCAGCAGGTCGGCGCTGCTTCCCTCGAAGGAGCTGGCCACCTCCATGCCCTCGGCAATGAGGCTGGACAGGTTGCGCCGGACCACGGCCTTGAACAGCTCTTCCTTGCTGGGGTAGTACAGGTACAGCGTGCCCTTGGACACGCCGGCGCGCTTGGCCACCTCCTCGGCGCGCGTGGCGGCAAAGCCCTTCTCGACAAACAGCGCCAGCGCGGCGTCGAGCAGCTCCTGCGGCCGCGCTTCCTTGCGGCGCTGGCGCACCCCGCCATCGGCCACGCACTCGGCGTCGGCGACGGCAGCTTCGGAG
>JBIJAP010000139.1:0-8234 GCA_044345715.1 Rubrivivax sp. | reverse complement strand
GCCAGCGGCTCGAGCGTGCTGCGCAACTCGGCCACGGCGTTGATGAAGTCCGGGCCCTGCGCATCGACTGGCGCGCTGCGGTACAGCGCCGATCGGGCCACGAGTTCGGTGCCTTCGAGCGCGGCGAGTTCGTCAAAGGCCGCGCGCACCGTGCCGGCCGCGTCACCCAGGTTGGCGCCGAGACCGACGAAGACGCGCGGCGCGGTCATTCCGGGGCGGCTGGCGCCGCGCCGCCGTCGGGGCGCGGGCCGCGCCGCCGCCTGCGCCGGCGCTTGCGCGGCGCGGCAGGGTCGGAGGCCTCGCCTTCGGTGGGCGCCTCGCCGGCGTTGTCGTCGTCGGCACCCTCCCCTTCGTCGCCCGCAGCGGCGGGGGCCTCGGCCGCGCCGCGGCGGACACGCGGCCCACCGGCGGCGGGCTTCACGTCGGCGAGCAGCGCCTCGCGGTCTTCTTCGCTGCCGAGATGGAAATCTTCCCACCAGTCGGCGAGTTCGCTGCTGGCCTCGCGCGCATCGGCACGCAGGCGCAGAAAGTCGTAGCCGGCGCGGAAGCGGGCCTGCGCCGCCAGCGAATGCGCACCGCTGGGCGTGCGGCGATCGAAGCGCGGCTGCATCAGCCAGATCTCGCGCATGTCGGCGGCCAGCTTGCCGCGGCCGGAGATGTCGCCGATACGCGCGTCGAACACCGCATCCACGGCCTGCTGCAGCGCCGGGAACGGGCCCTCGCCCTTCGCCTTGAGTGCCGTCCAGCGCTCCTGCACGTCGTGCCACAGCAGGCAGGCGAGCAGGAAACTCGGCGCCACGGGGCGGCCTTCGCCGACGCGGCGGTCGGTGTCCTCGAGCGCCAGCCGCACGAAGGTGGCGCGCGCCGCGGCGGCGCTGCCGCTGCCACTGAGCGCGGCTTCGAGCACCGGGAAGATCGGCGTGCCGCCGCCCACCAGGCCGAAGCGCTTCATCTGCTCCAGGCTGGCCAGCGCGTGGCCTGTCTGCAGCAGCTTGATCATCTCGTCGAACAGGCGCGAGATCGGCACGTTGGCCAGCAGCGGCACCATCGCGCGCACCGGCGCTTCGGTGGCCGTCTCGAGCCCGAAGCCGAGCTTGGCCGCGAAGCGCACCACCCGCAGGATGCGCACCGGGTCTTCGCGGTAGCGCGTGACCGGGTCGCCGATCATCCGCAGCACGCGGGCGCGGGCGTCGGCCAGGCCGCCGTGGTAGTCGACCACCGTCTGCGTGACGGGGTCGAAGTACATCGCGTTGATGGTGAAGTCGCGCCGGGCGGCGTCTTCGATCTGCGGGCCCCAGACGTTGTCTCGCAGCACGCGGCCTTCGGCGTCGACGACGTGCTGCTTTTCGCCGGCCTGTGCGATCTGCGACTTGCTCGTGCGCTCGTTGCCCGCCACCTGCTCGGCGGCGGCGGCGTCGAGGTAGGCGCGGAAGGTGCTCACCTCGATGGTCTCGTGTTCGCGCCCGCGGCCAAACACCACGTGCACGAGGCGGAAGCGCCGGCCGATGATGAAGGCGCGGCGGAACAGCGCCTTCACCTGCTCGGGCGTGGCGTCGGTGGCGACGTCGAAGTCCTTGGGGCGCAGCCCCACTAGCAGGTCGCGCACGGCGCCGCCGACGACGTAGGCCTCGTAGCCGGCGTCCTTGAGCGTGCGCACCACGCGCACGGCGTTGGCGTCGAGCAGCTTGGGGTCGATGCGGTGCTCGGCAGCAGGGACCTCCACACGCGCGCCGAGCGGGATCACCGGCACGGCCGGCGCCGCGGCCGCGGCCGCCTCTGCGGGGGCGGTGTCGCCCTGGCCGAACAGTCGTTGGATGAACTTCTTGATCATGTGAACAGATGGATGACGGGCCAGCCGCGCTCGGCGGCCGTGCGGGCCAGGCCGGCGCCCGGGTTGGTGGCCACCGGGTGGCTCACGGCCTCCAGCAGTGGCAGGTCGTTCGTGGAATCGCTGTAGAAGGTGCTGCGCGGTGCGTCGGCCAGCGTCGTGCCCAGGCCGGCGAGCCAGGCCTCGACCCGCACGATCTTGCCCTCGCGGAACGAGGGCGTGCCGGCGATGCGGCCCGTCACGCGGCCGGCGGCATCGCGCGCCAATTCGGTGGCGATGAGCGTGTCGATGCCGAACAGCGTCGCGATCGGCCGCGTG
Source organism: Rubrivivax sp. (assembly GCA_044345715.1). Taxonomy (GTDB): domain Bacteria; phylum Pseudomonadota; class Gammaproteobacteria; order Burkholderiales; family Burkholderiaceae_C; genus Rubrivivax. The sequence continues at coordinate 6,088 of JBIJAP010000139.1, read as the reverse complement.
ACGAACTCGTTGGTGGCGGTGACGAGCGCCAGGCGCTCACCGGCCGCGCGGTGGCGTTCGACCACGTCGAGGGCAGCCGGGTGCAGCATCGGGCGCACGACCTCGTCGACGAAGGCCGCCAGCACGCGCTGCTGCTCGGCCTCGGGGCGGTCGCGCCAGGCGGCGGTGGCGAAGTCGACATAGGCCGTCATGTCCAGGCGGCCCTCCAGGTAGTCGGCGTAGAAGCGGTCGTTGGCGCGGCGGAAGGCATCGTCCGAGACCCAGCCGCGCTGCACTAGGAACTCGCCGAAGGCGTGGTCGCTGTCGCGTGGGAGCAGCGTGCCGTCGAGATCGAACAGCGCCAGTGCGGGTGCGGGTGCAGCGGCCGTCATGCGCCCGTCTCCGGCAGGCCTTCTTCGGCCAGCATCTGGCGCACCAGCGGCACCGTCACGCGCCGGCCCTTGGCGAGGCCGAAGTCGTCGAGGCGGTCGAGCGTGAGCATCAGGTGGCCCAGATCGCGCGGGAAGCGGGCCAGCAGGAAGTCCATCACGTCGTCGGCCAGGAAGATGCCACGGTGGTCGGCCTCGCGGCGCAGCGCGGCGCGGGTTTCACTGTCGGCCAGCGGCTCGAGGGCAAAGACGTGGCCCCAGCCTAAGCGGGTGCGCAGGTCGTCGCGCAGCGGCAGGTCCACAGGCGGCAGGCGGCCGGCGGCGAGCCACTGCACGCCCTGCGCGGCAGCGGCCTCGAACAAGGTGAAGGCCGCATGCTGCGCGGCAGGCGAGAGTTCGTCGCAGCGGTCGACGACCACCAGCGCCCAGTGCGGCTGCAGCACCCAGGGCTCGGGATCGGCGGCGTCGAGCCAGGCGGTGTTCAGGCCACCCGCCTGGCACCGCGCCACCAGCGCCTGCATCAAGTGCGTCTTGCCGCTGGCGGCCGGGCCCCACAGGTACACCGGCGCCGAGGGCAGCACCAGGCCCGCCAGATGCGCGGCGGCCGCGGCGTTGGCACCGGGCACGAAGTTGTCGAAGGTGGGCCGCGACTCGGGGCCGATGGCCAGGGGAATCTGTTTCATGTGTTCAACTTGCGCGACGCCTTCACAGCGCAGCCTGCCAGGCGGCGAGGTGGCGCGCCAGCGCCGGGGCGTCGTCGGCATCGGGGCACTGCGCCAGGTACACGGACAGCGCCGCGGCGGCCTCGCGCCGGGCGCCCAGTTCGGCCAGCACGAGGGCATGATCGCGCCGCTCGGTCCAGGCCTCGGGCAGCACGATCACCAGCCGCGCCAGCACGCGTTCCAGGCGCCGCCAGTCGGCGTGGGCGCGGTGGATCTCCTTCAGGTTGCGCAGCATGCGCGCAATGATGTCTCGCGGCGGCGACGACACGAGGAACAGGCCCAGCGGCCAGTCGTCGTCGCTGCCACCGAGCCCGTTGCCCGTGCTGTTCTGGATGCCCCGGCGGAACGGCGCCAGGCGCTCCTCGAGCTCTTCGCGCGACAGCGACTGGCCGCTGAACGGGTCGATGATGACCTCGCCACGCGCCATCGACACCTTGACGAGAAAGTGGCCCGGGAACGAAACGCCGTGCACCGCCAGGCCGACCTGCAGGCCGATCTCCTGGTAGAGCACCGCCAGCGAAATGGGGATGCCGCGTCGCGTGGCCAGCACCGCGGGGATCAGGCTGTTGCGGCGGTCGTGGTAGTGGTTGATGTTGCCGCCGAAGCCAAGCTCATTGAAGAAGAACCGGTTCAGCAGACGCAGGCGCTGCAGCGGCGGGGCATCGGCCGGCAGCCGGGTGTTCAGCCGCTGCGCCAGCGCGTCGACCTCGGCCAGCACGCCCTGCACATCGAGCGAGGGGTCGTCGTCCTGCGCCAGGGACACCGCCGCCTCGAGCAGCGGAAAGCTCTCGTCGCTGGCCACCAGGGAGGCAAAGTACGCCAGCGGGGTGACGTCGTGATGCAAGGACGCGGACATGGCAGGGTGGGTCATGCCAGTGTAGGTCAGGCCCGGCGCAGGAAATCGCGCGGCCGCATGCCCACCAGCATCAACACGGCGCCATACAGCAGCGCCACGCCGCCCAGCACCAGCGCCACGGTGCCGGCCCGCAGGGCCCATTGGGACTGCAGGCCGATCCAGTCGAAGGCTCCGGCCGCCCAGGCCAGCACGCCGCCGAGCGCCAGGTTGGCGGCCAGCACCTGCAGCGCAAATCGCCCCCACCCCGGCTGCGGCTCGAAGGCGCCGCGGCGCAGCAGGCCGGCCAGCAACAGCCCGGCGTTGATCCAGGCACCGAGCCCGATCGACAGCGCCAGGCCGGCGTGGCCGAGCCTGGGCACCAGCACCAGGTTGAGCAGCTGCGTGGCGACCAGCACGCCGATGGCGATCTTCACCGGCGTGCGGATGTCCTGGCGCGCATAAAACGCCGGCGCCAGCACCTTGATGGCGACGATGCCGAGCAGGCCGACGCCATAGCCCTGCAGCGCCCGCACCGTCATGGCCACGTCGTCAGCCTCGAAGCGGCCGTAATGGAACAGCACCGCCACCAGCGCCTGCGGAAACAGCAGCAGCGCCAGCGCGCAGGGCACGGCCAGCAGCACCACCAGGCGCAGGCCCCAGTCGAGCATGGCCGAGAACGAGGCGCGGTCGTCACGCGCCTGCGCCGCCGAGAGCTGCGGCAGCAGCACCACGCCCAGAGCCACGCCGGCCAGCGCCGTCGGGAACTCCATCAGCCGGTCGGCGTAGGTCAGCCACGAGACGGCACCCACGGCCACGTGCGACGCGATCTGCGTGTTGATGAGCAGCGAGATCTGCGCCACCGACACCCCCAGCAGCGCCGGCGCCATCTGCCGCAGCACCCGGCCCACGCCCGGGTGCCGCCAGGCCGCCGCGATGCCCGCCGGCGCCAGCGCCAGGCGCGGCAGCATGCCGATGCGCGCCAGCGCAATCAGCATGGCCACCAGCTGCAGCACGCCGCCCACGATGACGCCACCCGCCAGCGCGTAGATGGGCTCGACGCCCTGACGCTCGAGCCAAGGCGAGCCCCACCAGGCCGCGGCGATGACGCTCAGGTTGAGAAGCACGGGCGTGGCCGCCGGCACGGCAAAACGCCGCCAAGTGTTCAGCACGCCGGCACCCAGCGCTGCCAGCGACATGAAGCCGATATACGGGAACATCCAGCGCGTCATCACCACCGCGGCATCGAAACGCTCCAGCCCCGAGCCCATCAGCCACACCAGCACCGGCGCGGCGATCACGCCCGCGGCGCAGGTGAACAGCAGCACCCAGGCCAGGACGGTGCCGACGGCATCGACCAGGTCGCGCGTGACGGCGTCGCCTTCACGCTCGCGCGTGGCGGCCAGCAAGGGCACGAAGGCCTGCGAAAACGCACCCTCGGCAAACAGCCGCCTAAAGAGATTGGGGATGCGGAACGCGACGTTGAAGGCGTCGGTCAGCGCCCCGGCGCCGAAGTGGGCCGCGATGAGCTGGTCGCGCACAAGACCCGTCACCCGCGACAGCAGCGTCAGCAGCGAAACGGTGGAAGCGGCTCGGAGTAGGTTCACCAGGACGGGCAGTTCAAGCGGCTGAGTATAGAAGCGCGCCCGCAGTGACTGGACGCCTTTGCCGGGGCACGCTATACTCCGCGGCTTTTGCACTTCGGCAACCAACCAACCCGTTCATGGCCACCTCGTCCAAAGCCAAGAAGAAGACCGTTCGCATCGCCTCGGGCCGCAAGCGCGTGCGCCAAGACGTGAAGATCAATGCCGCGAACACGTCGCTGCGCTCGCATTTCCGCACCGTGGTCAAGAACGTGCAGAAGGCCGTTCTTGGCGGCGACAAGGCCAAGGCCGGCGAGACCTTCAAGCTCGCCCAGAGCGTCATCGATTCGGTCGCCGACAAGGGCGTGTTCCACAAGAACAAGGCCGCCCGCCTGAAGAGCCGGCTGTCGGCCAAGGTCAAGGCACTGGCTCTGGCCGCCTGACACAGCACGCCAGCTCCCACACAAGGGGCCCTTCGAGGGCCCTTTTTGTTGCCTGCCGCTGCGCTGCGGCGCGTCAGCCCCCCTCGGCCACGACCTCGCTGACGCGCAGGTGGTTGTCGCGCGCGAAGTTCATGACGAACTCCCAGGCCATCGGCTCGATGTCCTTCAGCGCCTCGCTGACGCGCACGCACTTCACGCCGTCCACGACCTGCGGCACGCAGTACGGCGAGTAGCCGATGTAGGCGCCGATGCCCCCGCTGCCGCCTCCGGGGCGGAAACTGCTCATCGCGCCGGCCAGGCGCTCGGCCCAGTCGCTGGGACGGAACGTCCGCCCTTCGAGCGTGAGGCCGTGGATGTGGAATTGACGGGGCTTGAAGACAGTCATCACTGGCCGACCGGCCGTTCACGCCGTCGGTGGCAGGCCTGGATTGTGCCTTGCCTGTTGCGATGCAACATCGGCATTGCGCGTGCGCAGTACACCAGAGTGGGACGCCTAGAATCCGCCCTCCCCTGCCCCTGCACCCACCCTGGAGCGCCACGCGATGAACGCACCCGAGCCCGCGGTCACACGGCCCATGCCCCATGTGATGAACACCTACGGCCGGCTGCCGATGGCGTTGTCGCACGGCCGAGGCTGCTGGGTCTGGGACACCGAGGGCAAGCGCTACCTCGACGCGCTGGCCGGCATCGCCGTCAACACGCTCGGGCACGCCCACCCGAAGCTGGTGCCGGCGCTTGAGGACCAGGTGGCGAAGCTGATCCACTGCTGCAACTACTACCAGATCCCGTTGCAGGAGCAACTGGCCGCCAAGCTGTGCGAACTGTCGGGCCTGAGCGCTGCGTTCTTCTGCAACTCGGGCCTCGAGGCCAACGAAGGCGCACTGAAGATCGCGCGCAAGTACGGCCACGACAAGGGCATCGACCGTCCTGAGATCATCGTCTACGAGAAGGCCTTCCACGGCCGCAGCATCGCCACGCTGTCGGCCACCGGCAACCCGAAGGTGCAGAAGGGCTTCGAGCCACTGGTCGAGGGCTTCGTGCGCGTGCCTCTGAACGACCTCGCCGCGCTCGAGCAGGTGGCGGCCAACAACCCCAACGTGGTGGCCGTGTTCCTGGAAACCATCCAGGGCGAAGGCGGCATCATCCCCGCGCGCGCCGAGTACCTGCAGGGCCTGCGCCGCCTGTGCGACGAACACGGCTGGCTGCTGATGCTCGACGAGGTGCAGTGCGGCATCGGCCGCACCGGCAAGTGGTTCGCGCACCAGTGGGCCGGCGTCACGCCCGACGTGATGCCGCTGGCCAAGGGCCTGGGCTCGGGCGTGCCGGTGGGCGCCATCGTCGTCGGCTCGAAGGCGCTGAACGTGCTCGGCCCGGGCAACCACGGCACCACCTTCGGCGGCAACCCGCTGGCCATGCGCGCCGGCGTCGAGACGCTGCGCATCATGGAAGAAGACGGCCTGCTGGCCAACGCCGCGGCCGTGGGCGATGTGCTCACCGGTGCGCTGCGCGAGGGCCTTGCAGCCCAGATCGCCAGCGGCGGGGTGAAGGACATCCGCGGCGCCGGACTGATGATCGGCATGGAGCTCGACCGCCCCTGCGGCGTGCTGCTGGGCCGTGCGGCCGAGGCCGGGCTGATGATCAGCGTCACCGCCGACAGCGTGATCCGCCTCGTGCCGCCGCTCATCATGACGGCCGACGAGGCACGCCAGGTGGCCGCCATCCTGGTGCCGCTGGTGCGCGACTTCCTGGTCCACGGTTGAAGGCGCCGATGAAGCCCGGCGCCTCGCTGATCCGCCACTACCTGCAGTTCAAGGATCTCCGCACCGAGGAGTACGCCTACCTGCTGGAGCGCGCACGCATCATCAAGACGCGCTTCAAGAACTACGAGCGCTACGTGCCGCTGGTCGACCGCACGCTGGCCATGATCTTCGAGAAGGCCAGCACGCGCACGCGCGTCAGTTTCGAGGCCGGCATGTACCAGATGGGCGGCTCGGTGGTGCACCTGACCACCGGCGACAGCCAGCTCGGCCGCGCCGAGCCGGTGGAGGACAGCGCCCGCGTCATCAGCCGCATGGTCGACCTGGTGATGATCCGCACCTACGAGCAGAGCAAGATCGAGCGCTTCGCGGCGCACTCGCGC
>JBIJAP010000137.1:0-8268 GCA_044345715.1 Rubrivivax sp. | reverse complement strand
GCTGTCGACGGGCCCTCAGGGGGCCGGCCGTGGGTACACGGATGGGCGCAGCCACAAGGCCGCGCCGGCTGCAGGCTCAGCGAGAGCGCCGAATTCGGTCGCGCGTGCCCTGGCGGCGGGTGGCGGCCTGCCAGCGGAGGTGGGGGAGCGGCAGCGAATGCATGGGGGGCGATTCTACGGGGCGGGCTGTTGCGCAGCCGACTCTCGCACGGCCGCATCCGCTGCGGCATGCCAGGCGCGCGCCGCCTCGGTGTCGCGCGCGATGCCCTCGCGCAGCGCCTCGAGCGAGTCGTACTTGAGCTCGTCGTGCAGCTTGTGCAGCAGGTCCACGCGCAGAGGCCGGCCGTAACCGCCCTCCATGCCCAGCGCGGCCGGCCAGTCGAGGCAGTGCACCTCCAGCAGCACGCGCCCAGCGTCCTCGACCGTGGGGCGCACGCCCAGGCTGGCGACTCCTGCCAGCGGCCCGGCCGCCAGGCCGTGCACGCGCACGACGAAGATGCCCATCGCCGCCGGCCGAGACTGCGCCTGAGCGTGGCCGAAGCGGATGTTCAGCGTGCGAAAGCCCAGCTCCCGCCCGAGCTTGCGCCCGTGCTGCACACGCCCACTGATGGCGTACGGCCGGCCGAGCAGCGCCTCGGCGCGCGCCATGTCGCCGGCGGCCAGTGCCTCGCGCACGGCCGAGCTGCTGACACGCAGGCCGTGAACCTCGTAGCTCATCATGCGCGCCACGTCGAAGCCCTGGGCGGCGCCGGCGGCGTCGAGCATCGCGTAGTTGCCCTGGCGGCGCGCGCCGAAGCTGAAGTCGTCGCCGACGAGCACATAGCGCGCGCGCAGGCCCTGCTGCAGCACTTCAGTAACGAAGCGCTCGGCCGGCATCGCCGCCAGCCGCTCGTTGAAGCGCGCCACCACGACGTGGTCGACGCCGCAGCGCTCGAGCTCGGCGAGCTTGTCGCGCAGGGTGGTGATGCGCGCCGGTGCGGCTTCGGGCCGGCCGCTGCGTGCGGCGAAGAAGTCGCGCGGGTGTGGCTCGAAGCTCAGCACGCACGAGGGCACGCCGCGGTGCCGGGCCTCGTTGGCCAGCAACGCCAGCATCGCCTGGTGGCCGCGGTGCACGCCGTCGAAATTGCCGATGGTCAGTGCACAGCCCGACACCGAGGGGCCGAGCGAGAAGCGGCGATGGATGCGCATGGGCGGCAGATTATCCCGGTCGGCTCGCGCCGTTCAGGCCACCTGGCCCAGGACCAGTTGCGCACAGAAGCGCTCGTAAGGCTCGGGCCGGCGGCGCGACCAGCGGCCTAGGTGCAGCTGCTGCTCCAACCGCTCTCGCGCAGCGGCACGGCGGTCGGCGCGCTCGCGCCACAAGGCCAGCGCTTCGTCCACCGCGGCGGCGATGGGCGCGTGGTCGGCCACCATCGTCATCTGCGCCGTCGGCAGTGTGGGCAAGGTCTGCACGCCGTGCAGGCTGCCACTGACCACCTCGCAGCCGGCGTAGACGGCCTCGATGTGGCGGTATGTCCAGCGCGTGTGGCCCATCGGGGCCAGCGCCACGCGGGTGTCCGCCATGCGGTCGAAGAATTGGTGGAAGCGCAGTCGCTGGGTCTCGCCCAGCAGCTCGCGCACCGGGCCGCAGTCGGCCTCGATGGCCTCCACCGGGCAGTAGGGCAGGGCATACAGCCCGCCCCAGAAGCGCCAGTCGGGCCGCGAGCGCACCTCGCGCAGCCAGTGAATGCGCTGGTGGTAGCGGCGCGGCTGGCCGTCGGTGCCGATGCCGTCTTCATAGGTCGCCGAGCCTTGCAGCGACACGTCCCAGCGCCGCCCGCCGCGCAGCAGCCGCGCCGCGCCGAACCAGGGCGCCAGCGCGCGCCGGGCGCGCAAGGTCTGGCCGAGCTTGGGCGACAAGGGCATCGGCAGCACGCCGGTGCGCAGGCCGAAGTCCTGCCCGGTCACAACGGTGGTCTTCAGCAGCAGCGGCGTGGCCGCGCGCAGCAGCGCCTGGTCGGAGTTCAGCCAGGCCGGCGGCGGGGCGTCGAAGAAGTCGAACAGGGCCACGCGCCGCGCCCGCACGCGCGCCAGCCGCGCCGGTGTGAGCGCGCTCGGCAGCGCGATCAGCAGCGTCTCGGTGTCGACCGCCGGCCCGGCATCGAGCTCGGCGGCCTGAAGCACACGCGTGCAGCCGGGCTCGTAGGCCTCGAGAAAGCGCAGCAGCGGCGCCTCGTCGGGCACGCGCGGGTCGCTGCGATCGGGCGCGATGACGGTGTACAGCGTCATCGGGTGGCGGTCGGTGTTTCGGCGGGCAGGCCGAGCAGGCGCAGGTACAGCGCCGCGTAGGCATCGGCCGCACGGTCCCAGCTGAACTGCGCCGCATGGGCGCGCACGGCGGCGCTGCGACCGGGGTCGGCCGCGTGGCGGGCCAGGCCGCGCTCGACCACGGCGCGCATGGCGGCCGGTTCAAACGCGTGTTCGCCGTCGAAGTAGTCCGCCGCCGCGCCACCGATCTCGGGCAGGCAGGTCAGCGCGCTCAGGAACACCGGCTTGCCGAAGTGCATGGCCTCGATCGGCGGCAGGCCGAAGCCTTCGGTCAGGCTTGGGAACAGGAAACCGGCACAGGCACCGTAGGCCCAGGCCTTTTGCGCGTCGTTCACGCCCAGATGGAACTGCAGGTTGGGCAACCGGTTGGCGGCGCGCAGGGCCTTGGCGTCGTCGCTAGGCGGGCCGGCCATCACGAAGCTCATCTCCGGCCAGGCCGCGGCCAGGCCGAGCAGGGCCTGCGGGTTCTTCGACGGCGACATGCGGCTCAGGTGGAACAGGAACGGACGCTCGGGCTGCAGCGCCCAGCCCGCCAGCGGCTCCTGTGGCGCGGCCGCAAAGCTGCGCGCGCCGTTGTGGATGACGGTGATGTCGCCGGCCCAGCGCAGGTGCTTTCGAACATCGGCCGCCGTGTGGTGGCTGATGGCGGTGAGCGCGTCGGTGCGCGCCAGCAGGCCGCGCGTGCGCCGGTGGTGGCGCCAAGTGCTGAAGGCGTTGCGGCCGTAGAGGTAGTTCAGGTCATGCACCGTCACCACGCGCACGCCGGTGCCGGCGGGCGGCAGCGTCTTGTTCAGCTGGTGAAGGCTGTGCCAGAGCGCAAAGCGCTGCGGCTGGGCGTGGTGCAGGCGCTGCCAGCGGGAGACGTCGATGTAGCGCACGTCGTCGCCGAACAGGCGGCCCAGCCGCTCGCGCCGGTGCACGTGCATCACCAGGCCGTGCTGCTGCCGCCACTGCGGCGCGCGGGCCACCAGGCGCTGGCCGATCTGCCAGGAAAACTCCCCGAGCCCATCGTGCAGTGCACCGATGTTGCCCAGACTGATGCCGATGTGGCGTTCCTCCATCGGCGCGCAGTGTAGGACGCTCGAGGGGATGCCCGCGCCGAACGTTCTGGCACCCTCACCGCAGATGAACCGCCTGCCGCTCGCACAGCGGACGCTCTGCGCCGTGGACTGCCAGACGCCGGCCCTTTCGATGCTCTCGCTCTCACTGTTGCACGCCATGCGGCAGCTGATCTTCGGCCGCGTGGTGCTGTTCAGTTACGGCTGGCTGCCCACCTACATCCGCAGCTCGCACGTGCTGCTCACGCGCTGGGACGCCGCTGTCGCGACACCCTACCGCCTGGACCGCCGACGAGTTCCTGGTGCGGGACTTGGTCGGCGCGCCCAGGCCGGATCGTCCCGAGGGTCGCGAAGTCGGCCTGGGCGCGTTCTCGCTGCGCTCGCGCCGCCTGCTCGGCGCGGCGGCCGGCGTGCTGGGCAAGCTGGTGCCCGGCGGCTGAGGGGGCTGCTCAGGCCTTGATGGCCTGGCTCGGCGGCCGGCGCGGTGGCTCTGCCAGCGAGAAGTCGTCGTGCGCCGCCGAGAGGTTCGGGTTGTAGAACGGGTCGTCGGCGATCCACGGTCCCCAGCGCTGCAGCATCACCGCCGCCTCGGTGAGGTAGCGTGCCTTCTTGGCCGGGTCGTGGTCGCGGCCGCGACTCACCGACTCGAAGTGCAGCATCTCGGCGTGCGGCGTCCACAGGTTGCGCAGCCCGGCCGCCGCCAGCTTCAGGCAGAAGTCGACGTCGTTGAAGGCCACGGCCAGGCCTTCGTCCATGCCGCCGACACGCTGCCAGTTTGCGCGGCTCACCACCAGGCAGGCGGCCGTGACGGCGACATAGGTCTGCAGCCGCAGAGCACGCGCCGCCGGCCCGCCTTCGCCGCGCGGCAGGCCCTTCAGCGTGTGCGCCGCGACCTCGCCGATGCCCAGCAGCACGCCACCGTGCTGCAGCGTACCGTCTTCGTACCACAGGCGCGCGCCGACAGCGCCGATGCCAGGACGCAGCGCCAGCGTCGCCATCTCTTCCAGCCAGCCCGGCGTGAGCAGCTCGATGTCGTTGTTGACGAGCGCGATGACCTCGCCACGGGCCTCGGCCACTGCGGCGTTGTTCAGCGCCGCGAAGTTGAACGCCCGCTCGTCGCGGCGCACGCGGATGCGCGGGTCGCGCACCACCTCGGCCAGCCAGCGCAGGCAGGCCGGGTCGTCGGAGCCGTTGTCGACGATGACGATGTCGAAGGCCGGCCAGGTGGTGCGCGCCAGCAGGCTGCCGACGGCATGCTGGAGCAGCGACAGACCGTTGCGCGTGGGGATCACGATGCTCACGTGCGGCGTCGGCTGCGGTACCGCAAAGCGCACGCGCACCAGACCGGCGCGGGCAGCGGCCGGATCGGCGTCGGGCTCGGCGTGGGCGGGCGTGGCGCTGCGGTCGAGTGCGGACTGCACGGCCCGCGCGGCTTGCGCGGCCTGCGCGGTGGGCGCCGCGTCGGTGTGCGCCGGGGTGCGGCGGTGGGCGAGCACGCCGGGCACGTGCACCACCTGGCCCGCCTGCAAGCCCCAGGCGCCACGCAAGGCGAGGTCGTGGCGCTCGGCACCGGTTTGCAACGGCGTGGGGCCGAGCCGGGCGCGCAAGGCCTCGGTGCGCCACAGGGCCGGGGCGCCGAGGCTGTCCATCGCCAGCAGCGCATCGGGGTCGAAGCGCGGCTTGAACCAGGGGTCGTGGCGGGTGCCGGCGCCGTCTTGCCGGTCTTCGTCGCCATAGACCAGCAGGGCCTCCGGCGTGAGGCTCCCCAGCAGCGCCAGCAGCGTGTGCGCGCGCCAGCGCTCGCTGCGATCGAGCAGCGAGCACCACGGCGCGGTGGTGTCATGCAGCAAGGCGCCCAGGGCGGTGGCGCGATCGGCCCCGTCGGCAGCGCTCAGCAGCACCCGGGGCTCGGTGGCAGCCAGGGCCTGCCAGCGGGCGCGCTCACCCGGCGCCTGTACCGTGAAGGCCACCTGCAGACGCCAGCGGCCGTGGCTCTGGGCTTGCAGCGTGGGCAGCAGACCGGCGGCATCGGGCGCATCGGCCACGAGCAGCAACTCGGCCTGCGCATCGTCGCCAAGCGCCTGCACGGCGGCTTGCCAGGCCGACAGCTGCTCAGGCGTCGGCCGGTCGTGTGCGGCACACCACTGGGCATACGGCCGCTGGCGCGCCAGGTGCCGACGGCGCAGCCGGCGCCGGTTCCACAGCGCCAGGCGGCGCTGCAGGGCTTGCATCCAGGCGGGGGTGGGTGTCGGCATCGGCGCGGCACTCTAGCAGCCGGGCCGGATAATCCGCGCGATGCCTACGCTACTCGACCCCGACCGCCCCATCCACGACATCGACCTGCTCAAGCAGTTGCGCGGCCGCCAGCTCTCGCCGCAGCTGCGCACGCTGGCGGTGATCGGGGCCCATCGCTTCGACGAACTGCCGCTGATCGACCGGCTGTTTCCCGGGCTCACGCGCATCGCGCTGTTCGAGCCGCTCGAAGGCCCGCTGGCCGTGCTGCGCGAGCGCGCGGCCAGTGATGCGCGGCTGACGGTGTTCCCGGTGGCGGTGTCCGACCGCGACGGCGAGGCCGAGTTCCACGTCACCAGCAACGACGGCGAATCGAGCTCCTTGCTGCGTTTCGGCTCGCACGGCGAGCTGTTCCCGCAGGTGCAGGTGCAGCGTACGATCCGCGTGCCCACGCGCCGGCTCGACGCCGCGCTGGCCGAGGCCGGCCTGCCGCTGCCCGACGCGCTGCTGGTCGACGTGCAGGGCGCGGAGTTCCAGGTGCTGTCGTCGCTGTCGCGAACGCTGCTGCAACAAGTGCGGCTGATCTACACCGAGGTCAGCACCGAGTCGGTGTATGCCGGTGGCGGCCTGTTGCCACAGGTCGAGGCGCTGCTGGCCTGGCGCTTCGACAATCTCGGTTTCGCACCGCTGGCACCCGGGGTGCCGATGCACGGCAACGCCGTGTTCGTGGCGCGCGAGGACGTGCCGCTGGCGCTGGCCTACACCCCGGTTGGCCAGCTGCGTGCGGCCTGGCATCGCTGGCGGCTGGCGCGGCGGGCGCGCCGGGCAGCGGCTTGAGCGCGCGCCGCGGCGACGCCTGCCACCCGGCCGATACGGTGCCATGCCGCTGATCAGCATCGTCATCCCCACCTTCCGCAGCGCCGCGCTGCTGCCGGGCGCCATCGACTCGATCGCGGCCCAGACCTGGCGCGACTTCGAGCTCATCGTCAGCGACGGTGCGTCCGACGACGGCAGCGCCGACTTCGCCCGCCGGCGCGCGGCCGAGCTGCCGGCGCTGCAGGTGGATTCGCGGCCCGACACCGGCGTGTACGACGCCATCAACCGCGGCATCGCGCTTGCCCGCGGCCAGTGGGTGCTGGTGCTGGGCAGCGACGACCGCCTGCACGCGCCCGATACGTTGGCCCGCGCCGCCGCGGCCCTGCGCGTCAGCCGCGCCGAGCTCGTGCACGGCGACGTGCGCATGATGGCCGCGAGCCCTGACGGCGTGCCCGCCGGCGGCCGCTACGCAGGGCCGATGCCGCTGGCGCGGCTGCTCAAGGCCAATGTCTGCCAGCAGGCCATCTTCTACCGGCGCACGCTGTGGCAGCGCCTGGGCGGCTTCGAGCTGCGCTACCGCCTTTGGGCCGACTGGGCCTTCAACCTGCGCGCGGCCTTCGAGGCGCCACCGGAGTGGATCGATCTGATCGTGGCCGACTACGCCGCTACCGGCATGAGCGCGCGGCAAAGCGACGCCGTTCTGCAGGCCGAGATGCCGGAGCTCATCCGCCGCGAGTTCGCGGCGCGCGTGGGCGACCCGACGCTCAAGCCGCTGGCGCGCCACCTCATGCGCCAGGCCGACGCGCTGCGCCGGCGCGGCCGCTGGCGAGAGGCGTGGCGCCAGATCGGCACCTGGGCGCGCGTGCGCTGGGGGTGATGCGACCCGCGCGGTACGCCGCTCAGGCCAGCGCGTCGGCCCAGCGCCAATGCCCCGGCGGCAGATCGGCCGGCAGCACCCAGGGCCCGAAGGACTCGCGGTGCAGCGTCTCGCAGCGGTTGGCCACGGCGGCCACCATGCGCTTGACCTGGTGGTAGCGGCCGTCGGTGAGCGTCAGCCGCAGCGTGTGCGCATCGAGCACCTCGCAGGCCGCGGCGCGCACCGGGGCCGGGTCGTCGTGCAGCACCACCCCGGCGCACAAGGCCGCGGCTGCGTCGGCGTTCACGGGGTGGCGCGTCGTGGCGATGTAGACCTTGGCCACATGCCGCTTCGGGTGCGTGAGCCGGTGGATCAGCGCGCCGTCGTCGGTGAGCATCAGCAGGCCCGTGGTGTCGGCATCGAGCCGGCCCACCGGCTGCACGCCTCGGCGCTGCAGCGGCGCCGGCAGCAGCGAGAGCACGCCGGGGTGGTCTCGCGGCTTGCGCGAGCATTCGTAGCCGGCGGGCTTGTGCAGCAGGATCAGCGCCTGCTCGCGCCAGGGCCAGGGCATGCCGCTCACATCGAAGACCAGGCCTTCGGTGGCCACTTCGGCGGCGGGGTCGTCGACCAACGCACCCGCGTGGTGCAACTGGCCGGCGGCGATGAGGCCCAGGCACTCGTGGCGCGTGCCGAAGCCCTGCTCGAAGAGGATGTCGCCCCAGCGCCGTGTGGCGCGCCGCGGGAAGCTCATCCCGGCAGGCCGCGCATCGTGGGCAGATCGTGCCCCGGCAGGGCCTCGGCGTGCCACACCGCATTGCGGATCGCGCGCGCCACCACCTCGGCGCCGAGCGCGCCCAGCGTCGACAAGTCAACGGCCTGCGGCCCCGCGCGGCCGGTGGCCAGCGCGAACAAGGTGTCGCCGTCGTGCAGGCCCAGTGGGTCGATGGCGCGTGGCAGGCCGTGATAAGCCAGCGCGGCCAGTTGGTGCGCCTGCAGCTT
>JBIJAP010000167.1:0-7367 GCA_044345715.1 Rubrivivax sp. | reverse complement strand
GCGCGGAGGCCCCCCCGGGGGGGGCGCCGGGCCACCCCCCCGGGGCCCAGCGCCGGGTCCTCGCCGGCCACAAAGGGCAACGCGGATTTATCATCCGGTTCTCATGCAAGCCAGCCCTCCGGATCTCGCCCAGGTGCGCCTGGACAACGCGCTGGCCCTTTTCGAGGAGTTCGTGCGCGCCACGGCCCGCCATGCCGACGCGGCCACGCTGCGCGGCCTGGAACGGCGCTTTGCCGAGCGGGTGCAGATCCAGCCCAGCTACTGGAGCCAGATCAAGGGCCGCGGCCGCCAGATCGGCGAGCGCCTGGCGCGGCAGTTCGAACACCTCTGCCACAAACCTCGCGGCTGGATGGATGTGCCGCACGGCCCTGGCAGCGAAGCGCTGCCACCGCCGCTGGGCGCCACGCTGCCGGCCGACTACGCGGCCGCACGGGCGGGCGGCGCCGCCGCGGGCCCGGCCACGTCCGCGCGTGACGAGAACCTGCCGCTCGACGACGACGAGCGCTTCATCGTCGGCCTCGTGCTCACCTACTACCGCCGCCATCCGCAGCGGGCACGCACGCGGCTGCTCGATCTGCTTGGCGAGGTGCTCACGCCCACGGCGCCGGCGGTCACACCCTCGGTCACACCCTCGGTTGCACCCAGGCCCGCAGCACTTGGCCGCCCGCCAGCCCCGCCGGTGGCCGATGACCCGCGCAGCCTGTGGCTGCGCACGCAAGGCGGCGTGGCCCCGCTGAAGCGCAAGAAGTAGCCAGCCGCGGTGGCCCCGCCGCCACAGCATCCCTTGTTTGATGGATCGAGTGCGGGTTTTTTCGCACTCGGGCCTCTTGTCGACTGATAACGTCTTCTTTATCATCTGCGCAAGCCTGTGATAGACGACTTGCCTTCTGCGGCCTTCCAGCCCAGCGCAAGACCCGCCGCCCGCAGCCGATCAACCCTCCAACCGACGCCATGAACCTGAGCCTTGCCCTGATCACTGCCAGCCGCGGCGTTGCGCTGGCATCGGCCCCGCCCGGGGCACCGGTTCGCCGGGGACTGCGCATGTAGCCCACGCTGCGTCGTCGTCCCCTCGCACCGAGGCCCGGGTTGCTGCCGCACCCGGGCCTCGCTGCTTTTGCGCCGCCGTTTTGCCTTTCACCACTGCCCTGCCCCTCGAAGGAGAGTCCCAATGAAGCTGATCCTCAACGCACCGAAGCCGCGCAACCCCTTCGTGGCCGCATCCATGCGCCGCGCCGCAGGCCGTCACGACGGCACCCGCGGCGGCCAGCGCCAGACGCTACGCCGCGAACTGCGCACCGAACTCGAGCGGCTGCGACCCAGCCCCTGAACTGCCACCGACCTCGCCGCGCCCGGATCGCGCGGCGCCGACCGGAGATCGATCATGACGACGCGTGAACTGTTCTATTTCCCCGTGCCCGCCGAAGAGCGCAAAGCGCGCGGCTTCGCTGCCGCGCTGTTGCGGGCCCTGAGCCGTGTGCTCGACACCCTCGCCGAGAAGGTGGCCCTCGTGGAGGCGCCGCCCATCACCGAGCCGGTGCTCGAGTTCCACGCCGACGCCGCCGCGCCCGAAGGCGCGCTGTACGTCAACGGCCAACTCGTGGGCCGCGTGCTGGGCGTGACGAGGTTGTGAACCTCAGCGCAGCGCACACCGGCATCTCGCCGCTTGCCGCCCCGCGGGCTCACGCCCCGGGGCTTTTTCTTGTCCAGATGCGTCGGTTCCGCGGCACCATCGCGGCATGCAGAACGAACCCAGCCTTCGCTTCCTGATCGCCCGCCACGATCTCCACCAAACCGCCTGGCAGCCCGATCCCGACGCCAGCCACCCGCTGGCGGACGGCGAAGCCCGGCTGGCCATCGAGCAGGTGGCGCTGACGGCCAACAACATCACCTACGCCGCATTCGGCGAGGCCATGAAGTACTGGCAGTTCTTTCCGTCGCCGCAAGACGGCTGGGGCTGCCTGCCGGTGTGGGGTTTCGCCACCGTGGTGGAGTCGCGCGCCGAGGGCCTGGCGCCTGGCCGCCGCATCTGGGGCTACCTGCCGCTGGGCACGCACCTCGTGGTGCGGCCTGGCCGCGTGCGTGCCAGTGGCTTCATGGAGCAGTCAGCGCACCGGGCCGAGCTGGCCGCGGCCTACCAGGCCTACAGCTTCTGCGACGCCGACCCGGCCTGGAGCCCTGCGCTCGAGGGCCTGCAGGCGGTGCTGAAGCCGCTGTTCCTGACGGCCTTTCTGCTCGACGACTTCCTAGCCACCGAGGGCTTCTTCGGAGCCCGGCGGCTGCTGCTGTCCAGCGCTTCGAGCAAGACGGCCTACGCGACAGCCTTCTGCCTGGCGCAGCGCGCCCGCGGCGAACGGCCCCAGATCGTCGGCCTCACCTCCGAGGGCCGCCGGTCCTTCGTCGAAGGGCTGGGCTGCTACGACCTGACGCTCGGCTACGGCGAGCTGGAAACACTGGACCCCGCCGTGCCCAGCGTCTATGTCGACTTCGCCGGCGACGCCGGCCTGCGCCGCCGCGTGCACGGGCACCTTCGCGAATCGCTGGCCTACAGCAGCTCGATCGGCGGCACGCACTGGCGCGAGCTGGGTTCCGGCGGCGGCCTGCCGGGGCCGCGGCCGACGCTCTTCTTTGCGCCCGCGCAGGCCAAGAAGCGCAGTGCGCCGCCCCCCGACGGCTGGGGAGCCGAGGGCCTGGCCACGCGGCTGGGCGAAGGCTGGCTGGCCTTCCTCGACGCCGTGCAGCAAGGCACCGAGCCCTGGTTGACCATCGTGCCGCGCGCAGGGGCCGCAGCGGCCGAGGCCAGCTACCGCGCGCTGCTCGATGGCACGGCCGATGCGCGCGAAGGCGTGATGCTGTCGCTGCGCTGAGCACGCCTGGCGCTCAAGTTGCGGCACCGGGTGCCGAAAGCCCGAGCAGGAGCAACCGATTCCGCACGACATGCACGACCGCCTCCGCATCGAACAGCCCCCGCGCGATCTCGCCGGCTGGGCGGCGCTGTTCCGGCCGCAGGCCCTGCCGGTGCTGGCCATCTCGGCGGCCACGCTGGACGAACTTCGCGACCACGAAGACGCGGTGGACGCGCACATGCTCAGCGAGACGGTGGCCGCCGACCCGCTGCTGACACTCAGGCTGCTGGCCCATGTCGGCCATCTGATGCGCAACCGCGAAGGCACCGAGGTCGAGACGGTCACCGCTGCCCTGGTGATGATGGGCATACCGCCCTTCTTCCGCCACTTTGCATCGCTCGACATGGCCGAGGAGCAGCTGGCCGATCTGCCTGAGGCGCTCGAGGGCTTCATGGCCGTGCTGCGTCGCTCGCACCGCGCGGCGCGCTTTGCTATTGGCTTTGCGGTGCACCGCATGGACCACGACGCGCCGCTGATCCACGAGGCCGCGCTGCTGCACGACTTTGCCGAGCTGCTGCTGTGGCTGCACGCGCCGAACCTGGCGCTGCGCATCGCCGCCGCACAGGCGGCCGATCCCACGCTGCGCTCGGCGGCGGTACAGAAATTGGTTCTCGGCATCGAGCTCGCCGAGCTGCAGCACCTGCTGATGCAGCAATGGCGGCTGCCCGGCCTCTTGGTGCAGCTGACCGACGACCACGCCACGCGCAGCACGCCGCAACTGCGCAACGTGCTGCTGGCCATTCGTGTGGCGCGGCACAGCTCCCAGGGCTGGGACAACGCCGCCTTGCCCGACGACGTGCGCGACATCGCCGAGCTGCTGCAGCTGTCGGCGGACGCGACGATGCGGCTGCTGCGCGAGATCGACGAAGACTGAGCCTGACAGCGGGCGCGCCCGCAGGTCGTGCGATAGTTCCTGATCGCCCCCAGTACCGAGGGGCATGGCAGGAGGAGGTCCGCGATGGACATGAGTCAATTTCAGGCTTTCATGAGCACGACTGTCAGCGAGCTGGCGGTCAAGGTTTTGGCCGCGATCGCGTTCTGGATCGTTGGCCGCTGGCTGATCGGCCGCGTCATCGCCGTGATGCAGGCGGCGATGAGCCGCAACAACGTCGACCCGACGTTGACCAAGTACCTTGGTTCGATCGTCGCCGTCACGCTGAACATCGCGCTGGTGCTCGGCATCCTGGGCTACTTCGGCATCCAGACCACCAGCTTCGCGGCCATGCTGGCCGGCGCGGGCGTGGCCATCGGCGCGGCCTGGAGCGGCATGCTCGGCAACTTCGCGGCCGGCGCCTTCATGCTGGTGCTGCGGCCGTTCAAGGTGGGCGACTTCGTGCAGGTCGGCGGCATCACCGGCACCGTGCACGAGCTGGGCCTGTTCGGCACCACGCTGGTCACCCCCGACGGCGTGATGACGCTGGTGGGCAACGGCAAGGTCTTCGGCGACGTGGTCTACAACTACTCGGCTCTGCCGGTGCGGCGAGTCGACCGCACGGCGCAACTGGCAGGTGGCGTGGACGTGGCCGACGCCATCGCCAAGCTGAAGGCGGCCGTGGCCACGATCCCGAACGTGGCCACCACGCCGGCCCCCGAGGTGAACCTGCTCGACCTGAACCTCGTTGGCCCGGTGATCTCGGTGCGGCCCTACACGCACACCGACCACTACTGGCAGGTCTGGTTCGACACCAACGAGGCCATCGTGCGCGTGGCCAAGGAAGCCGGCTGGCCGACACCGACGCCGACCCAGATCATGAAGACGATGCCGGCGTGATCGGCGCTCAGGCGAAGGACAGCACGCCCAGCAGGCCCAGCACCAGCACCAGGTAGCGCGTGGCCTTGCCGGCGGCGATCCACAGCATGCTGCGGCCCAGCGGCAGCCGCAGCCAGCCGGCGGCCACCACGAGCACGTCGCCCACCAGTGGCAGGAAGCTCAAGAACAGCGCCGGCGGCCCCCAGCGCCGCATGCGCCGGACCAGCGGGTGCTCGAGATCGACCTTGACGCCCTGGAAGCGCTGTAGCCCTTCCTTGGCGCCATAGCCCAGGCCGTAGCTGAACAGGCAGCCGATGACGTTGCCTGCCGTGGCCACCGCAAAGGCCTGCCAGACGATGGCCGGGAACGCGGTGACGAGCGCCGTCATCACGATCTCGCTGCTGCCAGGCAGCAGCGTGGCCGACACGAACGCCGAGAAGAACAGGCCCCAGAGCCCGGCCTCGGCGCTCATCCAGGTCTGCAGCCATGCCTGCAGTGCGTTGATCCACTCGAACATGGGGCGCGATTGTGGCCGTGTGGCGTGACGCTGCCCCCCAGCGGGTTGCCTACAAAGGCACGGCCGTCGTGCCCTTCAAGCGCCGCAGCTGGAAGCTGGTCTTGCAGTCCATCACGCTCGGGTGGCGCAGCAACTGGTCCATGATGAAGCGCGAGTGGTGAGCCATGTCGCGCACCAGCACGCGCAGCAGGTAGTCCATCTCGCCGGTGAGCGCGGCGCACTCCACCACCTCGGGCCAGGTCTGCACGGCGGCGGCGAAGTCGTCGATCGGGTTGCGCGTGGCGCTGGTCTTGGCCAGGCGCACGCTGATGTAGGCCGCGAGCGGCCAGCCGGCCCGCCCCGCATCCACCAGCGCCACGTAGCCGGCGATGACGCCCGCTTCCTCGAGCCGCTTCACGCGGCGCAGCGTGGCGCTGGCCGACAGGCCCACGGCCTGCGCGAGCTGGTCGTAGGTGGCGCGGCCGTCGGCCTGCAGCGCCTGAAGCAGGCGGCGGTCGACCTGGTCGAGTTCAAAAGCGGTCTCCATGAGCTTGATTCTTGCAGGATTCATGCGCCAACTAATCGCAGCACGCCGCATCACGCACACACGCTGCGTCCGCATCACCCTACAGTGCGCGGATTCGCGACACGGCGTGCAGCGCCCACAGGAGACGACGATGCAATTCACCCCCTGGGACAACCCGATGGGCACGGCCGGCTTCGAGTTCATCGAGTACGCCGCACCCGACCCGGTGGCGATGGGCCAGCTGTTCGAGCGCATGGGCTTCACGCCCATCGCCCGCCACCGCCGCAAGAAAGTGCTGCTGTACCGCCAGGGCGGCATCAACTTCATCGTCAATGCCGAGCCCGACAGCTTTGCGCAGCGCTTTGCGCGCCAGCACGGGCCGAGCATCTGCGCCATCGCCTTCCGCGTGGCCGACGCAAAGGCGGCCTACGAGCGCGCGTTATCGCTGGGCGCCTGGGGCTACGCCGGCACCGCGGGGCCGGGCGAGCTGAACATCCCAGCCATCAAGGGCATCGGCGACAGCCTGATCTACCTGGTCGACCGCTGGCGCGGCAAGAACGGCGCGCAGCCGGGTGACATCGGCAACATCGGCTTCTATGACGTCGACTTCGAACCCTTGCCGACACTTGCGGGCGCCGCCACCGCGGGCCTCGAGCCCGCTGGCCACGGCCTGACCTACATCGACCACCTCACGCACAACGTGCACCGCGGCCGCATGGGCGAGTGGGCCGAGTTCTACGAGCGCCTGTTCAACTTCCGCGAGGTGCGCTACTTCGACATCGAAGGCCAGGTTACCGGCGTCAAGAGCAAGGCCATGACGAGCCCCTGCGGCCAGATCCGCATTCCCATCAACGAAGAAGGCAACGAGAAGGCCGGGCAGATCCAGGAGTATCTCGACAAGTACCACGGCGAGGGCATCCAGCACATCGCGCTCGGCTCGGGCGACCTGTTCAAGACCGTCGACGAGCTGCGCGGCAAGGGCCTGAAGCTGCTCGACACCATTGACACCTACTACGAGCTCGTCGACAAGCGCATCCCAGGCCATGGCGAAGACATCGCGGCGCTGAAGGCGCGCAAGATCCTCGTCGACGGTAAGGCGGGCGAGCTGCTGCTGCAGATCTTTTCCGAGAACCAGCTCGGGCCCATCTTCTTCGAGTTCATCCAGCGGAAGGGCGACCAGGGTTTCGGCGAGGGCAACTTCAAGGCGCTGTTCGAGAGCATCGAGCTCGACCAGATGCGCCGCGGTGTACTGACGAAAGCCTGAGCATGGACCGGCGCTTTGCTCCTGTCGTCGGCAAGGGCGTGAACCGGGGCGTGGCGCCAGTCACCTACGGCACCGGCGACCGCCCGCCGCGCGGCGACTACGCCAGCGCGCGCGCCGACTACACCTGCGAGCAGCAGTGGGCGCGCTACACCGAGGCCGACCACGACACCTACCGGCGCCTGTACACCCGGCAGCTGCAGCAACTGCCCGGGCGCGCCTGCGACGAGTTCATCGCCGCGGTGCAGCAGCTCGGCACGCCCGATCGCATTCCGCGCTTCGACGCGGTGAGCCAGCGGCTGCTCAAGGCCACCGGCTGGCAGATCGTCGGCGTGCTGTTGGCGCTGATGTAGATCCGCCTTTATTCGCTGGCGAGGTGGCGGATTTGCGTGTGGGCTGGACTTGCGGTGAGGTTGCCGCGGCCCAATGGC
>JBIJAP010000136.1:0-8302 GCA_044345715.1 Rubrivivax sp. | reverse complement strand
ACTTCACGCGGCCGGGCCGGCGCGCGCGCGCAGCCGTGGGCCTGGGCGTGGGCGACGACTGCGCGCTGCTGTCGCCCGCGCCGGGGCAGCAGCTGGCGGTGTCGAGCGACATGCTGGTCGAGGGCCGGCACTTCCTCAGCACGGTGGCGCCCGAGCGCCTGGGCCACAAGGCGCTGGCCGTCAACCTGAGCGACCTCGCTGCCTGCGGCGCCGAGCCGCTGGCCTTCACCTTGGCGCTGGCGCTGCCGCGCGGCGACGACGCCTTCGCTGCCGCCCTGGCACGCGGCCTTTTTGCGCTGGCTGACGCCCACGGCATCGAGCTCGTGGGCGGCGACACCACCGCCGGGCCGTTGAACCTGTGTCTCACCGTGATCGGCCAGGTGCCGCCCGGGCAGGCGCTGCTGCGCAGCGGCGCGTGCGCCGGCGACCGCCTCTGGGTGAGCGGCCGGTTGGGCGATGCGCGACTGGCGCTCGAGGTCTTCCGCGGCACGGTCGAGCTCGCCGGCAACGACTTCGAAGTCGTGCGCCGCGCGATGGAGCAGCCCGAGCCGCGCGTGGCCCTGGGCCTGGCGCTGCGTGGCCTGGCCACGAGCGCCATCGATCTGTCCGACGGCCTCGTCGGCGACCTCGACCACGTGCTGGCGCGCTCGGGTGTGGGCGCCACGGTCGAGATCGACGCGCTGCCGCGCAGCGCCATCGTCGCCGCACAGCCGCGGGCGCTGCAGCACCGCTGCGTGCTGGCCGGTGGCGACGACTACGAGCTGCTCTTCACCGCACCGGCGGGGCAGGACGAGGCCGTCCGCGCGGCGGGCGAACGCGCCGGCGTGGCCGTGACGCCCATCGGCCGCATCGAGGCCGCCGCCGGCCTGCGGCTGCTCGATGCCGACGGCCAGCCTGTCGTCTTCAATGAGCGCGCCTTCGACCATTTCACCTGAAGCCATGGACACAGTCGCGCTCAGCCGGCCCACCGCCCGTTTCATGCTGCGCCACCCGGCGCACTGGGTGGCGCTGGGCTTCGGCAGCGGCCTGGCGCCCAAGGCGCCGGGCACGGTGGGCACGCTGTGGGGCTGGGTGAGCTTTCTGGTGCTCGACCGCTGGCTGGGCAGCGCCGGCTGGGCGCTGCTCATCGTGGTGGCGCTGCTGCTGGGCCAGTGGGCCTGCACGCGCACGGCGCAGCACATGGGCGTGGCCGACCCCGGCGCCATCGTCTGGGACGAGATCGTGGCCTTCTGGATCGTGCTGTGGCTGCTGATGCCGGCGCCCTGGTGGATGCAGATCGTGGCCTTTGCCACCTTCCGCTATTTCGACGCCGCCAAGCCGGGGCCGGTGGCCTGGGCCGACCAGCGCTTCAAGCGCCGGCCCGGCGAAGGCATCGGCCACAGCCAAGGCTTCGGCATCCTGTTCGACGACCTGGTGGCCGCGCTGTGCACGCTGCTCGTGCTGGCCGCCTTCATCACGCTGACGAGGTCGATGTGGAGCTACTGAACTTCGCGCCCGCGGTCGAGCGGCTGGCGCTGGCGCTGGGGGCGCGCGGCGAGCGGCTGGCGGCCGCCGAGAGCTGCACCGGCGGCCTGATCGCCGCCGCCTGCACGGCCCGCGCCGGCAGCAGCGACTGGTTCGAGCGCGGCTTCGTGACCTACAGCAACGAGGCCAAGACCGAGCTGCTGGGCGTGCCGGCGGCGCTGATCGGCGCGCACGGCGCCGTCAGCGAAGAAGTCGCGCGGGCGATGGTGGCCGGCACGCTGGCGCACGCCCGTGCCGCGCTGGCCGTGGCCGTGACCGGCATCGCCGGGCCGGGCGGCGCGGTGCCGGGCAAGCCGGTGGGCACCGTGTGGCTGGCCTGGGGCCGCGACGGTGCGGTGCAGGCCGAGCGGCTGCAATTGCCCGGCGACCGCGATGCCGTGCGCGGCGCCACGGTGGCGGCGGCACTGCAGCGCCTGGCCGAAGCGGCGGAGTCGCCTTGAGCCTGCCCTTGGAGCCCAGCATGCGCGTGCTGCTCACCGGCCGCTTCGACGCCGGCGAGCGCGAGGCCTGGGTCGCCGAGCTGACGCGCCAGTTGCCCGGCATCACCTGGCTCGACGACGCCGCGGCCGACGCCGCGCCGGCCGGCATCGAAGCCGCCGTGGTGGCCAACCCGGCGCCCGGCCGCCTGGCGCGGCTGCCCGACCTGCGCCTGATCCAGAGCCTGTGGGCCGGCGTCGACAAGCTGCTGGCCGACGCCACGCTGCCGCCGGCCGTGCCGGTGGCGCGCATGGTCGACCCGGCGATGAACGCCGCGATGGCCGAGACGGCGCTGTGGGCCGTGCTGGCGCTGCACCGTGGCTTCTTCAGCTACCAGGCGCAACAGCGCCAAGGCCTGTGGCAGCCGCTGCCGCAGCGCCGTGCCGACGAGGTGCCGGTGCTCGTGCTCGGCCGCGGCCAGATGGGCGGCACCGCGGCCGCACGGCTGGCGGCGCAGGGCTACCCGGTGCAGACCTGGGGCCGGGGCGACGGCGAACTCGCGCCGCGGCTGGCCGGCGCGCAGATCGTCGTCAACCTGCTGCCGCTGACGCCGGCCACGCGGGGCCACATCGACGCGCGCTTCCTGGCCGCGCTGCCGCAGGGCGCCAGCCTCGTGAACCTGGCGCGCGGCGCGCACGTCGTCGACGCCGACCTGCTGGCCGCGCTGGACGTGGGCCACATCGCCCACGCCGTGCTCGACGTGTTCCACACCGAACCGCTGCCGGCCGGCAACCTGTACTGGCAGCACCCGCGCGTGACCGTGCTTCCGCACGCCGCCGCCGCCACCGACGAGCGCAGCGCCGCCGCCGTGGTGGCGGCCAACCTGCGTGCGCTGCAGGCCGGCGCGCCGCTGGCGCACCTGGTGGACCGCTCTCGCGGCTATTGAGCTCGTGGCGCCCGAGGCTGCGCCAGCGTCAGCACCTGGCCCGGCACCGGCACGACGAAGCGCTCGGCCTCCATGCCCGCCGCTTGCCTGGCGGCCGCCAGCGCGGTGGGCGCCGCACCGTGCGCCTCGAAGCCGAGCGCAAAAGTGTCGAAGTGGTGGGCCAGACCGCGCGCCGCGCCGCTGTCCTGCAGCAGCTGCACGGCCTGGGCGGGCGACATGTGGCTGTCGGCCATGAAGTCGACCGGCTCCCAGGCGCCGATCGGCAGGATCGCCAGGTCGAGCGCGCCATGCCGGGCCGCCGTCGCGCGGGCGAAGTCCCCGTAGCCGCTGTCGCCGACGTGCCAGATCTTGAAGCCACCGACCTCGATGACATAAGCGGCCCACAGCGTCTGCATCTGGTCGAAGGGCCCGCGGCCCGAGCCATGGCGCATCGGCTCGACGTGAATCACCGCGCCGGGCGACGAGCCCGCGGAAGGGCCCGCCGAAGCGCTGCCCGAGGCAGCCGGCAGCGCCACGCGCGCACCCCAGTCGTGCTCGCTCACCACGCTGCCAGGCATCGCTTCGGCCACCCGGCGCTGCAAGCCCAGGGGCACGATGACACGCGGGCGATCGCGGGCCGCCAGCGCAGCCAGCGTGGCCGGGTCGAGGTGATCGTGGTGGTCGTGCGAGATCAGCACCAGGTCGATCGGTGGCAGCGCCTGCAGCGGCCACGCCGGCGGCGTGACGCGCCGCGGGCCTATCCACGACAGCGGCGAAGCCCGCTCCGCCCACAGCGGATCGGTCAGGATGTTCAGCCCCGCCACCTGGATCAGCAATGTGGCGTGCCCGACGTAGGTGATGCGCGCGCTGCCGTCGTGCACCCGTTGAACGGGCAGCGGCACGTCGGCCGGCAGGGGCACCGACTCGGGCCAGGCGGCCGGCGGATCGGTGAGCCGCCGCCACAGGTAGCCGATGGGCGTGCTGCTCTTCTGGACACCCGGATTGAAGAACACCCGGCCGTCGAAGTGGTCGCTGGCTGGGCCCTGGTACAGCGAGCCGCAGCCGCCCACCAGCCCGGCAAAGACCAGCGCCAGCGCGCGGAGTCGGCCTTTCATGGTGCAACGCCTGCAGTGCTCACGCCTGCGCCGGCATCGACTTGAAGAACCCGGCGTCGACGTGCAGGGTGCGGCGCTTGAAGCGCCAGCCCTGCTCGGTCTTGACGACGACGCTACGGTCGTAGCGGCCGGTGGCCACCACGCGCGGCACCTCGGCCACTTCCATGACGATCATGTCGTTGGTGACATGGGCCTCGGAGGCGCTGACCGGCTCGACGGCGATGTTCAGCGCCAGGTGGCGCTTGCCGTTGGCCATGCCGCCAGGGCCGACGTGGTGGCGCTCGAAGTCCAGCATCTCCTGCCAGGTCTCGATGCGGCCGAAAGCACCGCTGTCGTAGCCGCCGAAGTCGGCCGGCGCCACCCAGGTCTGCATGAAGCCGTCGGCATCGGCGTTGTCGGTCGTGAGGCCGTAGCGCGCCACCAACTGGTGGATCTCGGCGATGTCGAGGGCGGTCAGCGGATGCATGCGGAACTCCGGTGAAGGTGGCGGACAAGTCACCGAGTCTGGTGGGTTCGAGAGCGCACGAACAGACGCGTACATCGAACACACTGTCCGCTCCCACGAACAATGAAGGGCCGCAGCCATGAAGGACCTGAACGACGTGCTGGCGTTCACCCATGTCGCCGACCTCGGCAGCTTCACGGCGGCCGCGGCACGGCTGGGGTGGCCCAAGTCGAGCGTGAGCGAGCGGGTCGCGCGGCTCGAAGCCGAACTCGGCGCCCGGCTGCTGGAGCGCAGCACGCGGCGCGTGCGGCTGACGATCGTCGGCGAGCGGTATCACGAGCATGCGCGGCGCGTGCTGTTCGAGCTGGAGCAGGCCTCGGCCACGGTCGAGGTGTTCCGCAGCGCCCCTTGCGGCGCCCTGCGCATCAGCGCCTCGGTGGTGCTCGGGCAGACGCTGTTGGCGCCGCTGGTGCTGGAGTACGTGGCCGCATTCCCGGAGGTGTCGGTCTTTGCCGACTTCTCGAACCGCCGGGTCGACCTTCTCGAGGAAGGCTTCGATGTGGCCGTGCGGGCCGGCACGCTGCCGGAGTCCAGCCTGGTGGCGCGCCGCATCGGGCAGGCCGGTGCGGGCTTGTATGCTGCGCCGGCCTACCTGGCGCAGCACGGCCGGCCGGAAGAGGCCGAGGCGCTGCGCCGCCACGTGCTGATCGACAGCGCCGCACAGGCCCAGACCCGCAGCTGGACGCTGCAGCACGCGCATAGCGGCCAGGTGCAGCAACTGGACGGCCTGGCCTTTCGGCTGGTGAGCAACGACACGCCCACGCTGCAGGCTGCCGCCTCTGCGGGCCTGGGCATCGCCAGCCTGGCGCACTTCGCGGCCAGGCCGGATGTCGAGGCTGGGCGCCTGGTGCCGGTGCTGCCCGATTGGTGGACGCGCCGACTCGAAATCCATGCGGTGTTCCCGTCGTTCAAGAGCCTGTCGCCAGCCGTGCGTGCCTTCGTCGACCTGATCGCCGAACAACTGCCGGCGCGGCTTGCACACAATGCGGCACCCACTGAACCGAGCCTCTGACGATGGAACTTGCCCGCTTCCCACGCCGCCGCTACACCGAAGGCGCCACGCCCATCGAACCGCTGCCGCGCTTCAGTGCCGCGCTCGCTGCCAGCTGCCCGGGCGGGCTCGGGCCCGAGGTGTGGATCAAGCGCGACGACCTGCTCGGCCTTTCGCCCGGTGGCAACAAGACGCGCAAGCTCGAGTTCCTGGTGGCCGATGCGCTGGCCCAGGGCTGCGACACGCTGGTGACCTGCGGCGCGCCGCAAAGCAACCACTGCCGCATCACGCTGGCCGCGGCGGTGAAGGAGGGGCTGCAGTGCCGCTTCGTCATCGAGGAGCGCATCCCGAACAGCTTCGACGCCGAAGGCGGAGGCAACCACTTCCTGTTCCGGCTGATGGGCGTGGAGGCGATCACCGTGGTGCCCGCGGGCACCGACATGGCCACGGCGATGCAGAAGGTGGCCGACGAGCTGGCCGCGCTAGGGCGCAAGGCTTACATCATTGCCGGCGGCGGCAGCAACGCGCTCGGCGGCCTGGGCTACGTGGCCTGCGCGCAGGAGTTGCAGCAGCAGCTCTTCGAGCGCAGCCTGGCCCTCGACCACCTGGTGGTCGGCAGCGGCAGCTCGGGTACGCATGGCGGGCTGGTGGCGGGCTTCCTGGGCCAGCGCATCGGCATCCCCATCACCGGCATCGGCGTCAGCCGCGATCCGGCCCAGCAGCAGCCGCTGGTGCTGAAGGAGGCGCAGGCCGTGTGCGCGCTGCTCGGCTGGCCGATCACCGTGACGCCGGACGACGTGCGCTGCGTGGGCGGCTACTGGCAGCCGAAGTACTCGGTGCCGAACGCGCGCATGGTGGAGGCGGTGCAGATGCTGGCGCGCACCGAGGCCATCCTGCTCGACCCGGTCTACACCGGCAAGGTGATGGCCGGGCTCATCGGCCTGGCACGCGAGGGCGTGTTCAAGGCCGGCGAGCGCGTGATGTTCCTGCACACGGGCGGCATGACCTCGCTGTTTCCGTACCAGCGCGTGGTGCTGGGGCAGGACGACGTGGCGCCCTGAGCGCCCCGATCCCCGTTCGGGCTGAGCCCTTCGACAGGCTCAGGGCGAGCGGGGGATTTGTCAGGCGCTGAGCGCCAGCCGCAGCCGCCGGCCCTTGCCGGCGCCCCCGGGCGTCGGCGCGGCGGCTTCCAGCATCACTAGCATCCAGCGGCGCAGCGCGTCCCAGGGCTCGGCCGGCCAGTCGGGGTGCGGCAGGCCCTTGCACAGGCCGTCGCACACGGCCGCGGCGTCCAGCAGGTAGGCCATCTGGTGCTCGGCCAGCAGCGGCGCCACGCGCTCCAGCGCGCGCTGGCGGCTGCCCCACACGCGCGCCTCCTGCATGGCCATGCCGATGGGCCGGCCTTCGCGCAGCGCCGCCGTCACGCGCGCCAGCGCGCGCACGTCCTCAGAGAGCAGCCAGTGCACGCGCACCGCGGCTTCGCCTTCGGCGCGCAGGCCGTCGAGCATGCGCAGCGCGCGCGCCGTCTGGCCGTTCCACACCGCCTCGGACAGCTGGCCGACGTCGTAGCGGGCCACGTTCAGCACCGCGGCTTCCACCTGCTCGTAGCGCAGCTCGCCCGGGCCGTGCAGCAGCGCCAGCTTCTGCAGCTCCTGGTGCGCGGCGAGCAGGTTGCCCTCGACGCTGTCGGCAAAAAACGCCAGCGTGCGCTGGCCTTCCTCGCCGGCCATCACACGCTGCTGCTGCCGCGACAGCCGCTGCGCCAGCCAGGCCGGCAGCGCGTGGCGCGCCACCGACTCCACGCGAACACTGGCGCCGGCCGAATCGAGCGCCGCGAACCAGGCACTCTTCAGGCTGGTGTTGTCCAGCCCCGGCAAGGTGACCAGCGTCAGCACGTCGTCGCAGCCGTGCTCGACATAACGCTGCAAGGCCTCGGAGCCGTCCTTGCCCGGCTTGCCCGAGGGGATGCGGATCTCGATCAGCTGGCGCTCGGCGAACAGGCTCATCGCCTGCGCCGCGCCGATGACGGCGCTCCAGTCGAAGTGCGCACCGGCCACCGTGAACACCTGGCGCTCGGTGTAGCCGGCGGCGCGAGCCGCGCCTCGGATGGCGTCGGCAGCCTCCTGCGCCAGCAGCGGCTCGTCGCCGAACACGGTGTACAGGCGCTTCAGGCCACGGCCGAGGGCCGTGTCGAGGGCGTCGGCGCGGATCTGCATGGCCGGGAATGGCGGGCGCTACAGCGTGATGCTGGCCAGCCGCCGCAGCACCTGCTGCACGACATCGGTCTGCATCTCGCGGTACAGCTCGGCCTCTTCGAAGGCCTTCGCCAGCGAGGCCGCCTCGGTGGTGGAGAGGTCGCGCGCCACCATCAGCTCGGCGCGCGGAATCAGCAGCCGGCCCGAGGGCGTGCGCGCGCTGAAGTGGAAGCGCAGGCGCAGCTGCACCTCGCGCACCTGCGCCGCGGCCGTGCTGGCGACGATGCTCTTCTCGCGCGTGTCGTCGAGCGCTTCGAGCACAACATCGGCCCGGTCGGGCGCGGGCAGCACCTGCACCTGCGCACGCAGCTGCCGCGTCAGCTCGGCCGCCAGCGGGCTGCGCGGTGCAAAGCCCGCCAGGGCGATGGAGCCGAAGGCCAGCCGGGGCGGCTGCCGGCGCGTGAAGCCGCAGCCGGCGGTGGCCAGCGTGGCCAGCAACGCCATGCCGCCCTGCAGCGCCCGACGTCTAGACGACCACATTCACCAGCCGACCGGGCACGACGATGACCTTCTTCGCCGGCTTGCCTTCGCTGAACTTCGCAAACTCCGCGCTGGCCAGCGCCGCGGCCT
>JBIJAP010000135.1:0-8325 GCA_044345715.1 Rubrivivax sp. | reverse complement strand
TCGACAAGGCCTTCCCGAGCGAGCGGGTCGGCGGCTACGAACGCCTGCTGATGGACGCCATCGCCGGCCGCCTGAACCTCTTCGTGCGCAGCGACGAGCAGGAGCAGGCCTGGCGCTGGGTCGAGCCGGTGCTGCACGCCTGGAGCGCAGACACCGTGGGCCCGCGGCCCTACACGGCCGGCAGCTGGGGCCCGGCCGCGGCCAGCGCGCTGGTGGCCCGCGACGGCTGCACCTGGGCCGAGGAGCAATGAGGCCGCCGTGCCCTTGGCGCTTAGCCGGCGCCGCCTGATCGCCGCCGCGGCGCTGGCCGCGCCCATGGTGGCGGTGCGGGCCGAGGGCGCTCGCGTCTGGCGCGTGGCTGCGGGCGAGAGCCTGGCTGCGGCGCTGCGGCAAGCGCGCGACGGCGACACGCTCGAGCTGCTCGCCGGCGTGCACCGCGCACAGGCCGGAGTCATCGAGCAGAGCCGGCTCGTGGTGCGCGGTGTCGGCGGCCCCGTGGTGCTGCAGGCCGATGGTGCGCACGCCGAAGGCAAGGCCTTGCTGGTGGTGCGCCAGGGCGATGTTCGCATCGAAGGCCTCACCTTCCGCGGCGTGCGCGTGCGCCACGGCAACGGGGCCGGCATCCGCTTCGAGCGCGGACGCCTCGTGCTGCGCGACTGCGCCTTCTTCGACAACCAGATGGGTCTGCTCAGTGGCAACGACGGCCGCGCCGAGCTCGACATCGAAGGCTGCCGTTTCGGTGATGCGCCGGTGGTGCCGCCCGACGCCGGCTTCACGCACCTGCTCTACGCCGGTCGCATCGGCCGACTGCGCCTGGCGCGCAGCCGCTTCCACGGCGGCCGCCACGGCCATCTCGTGAAGACCCGTGCTGCCGAGAACGAGATCGTCGGCAACTGGCTGGGCGATGCCACCGCAGGCGGTGGCGCCGCCTCGTACGAGCTGGAGTTCCCGAACGGCGGCCGCGCCCTCGTGCAGGGCAACGTGTTGCTGCAGGGCCCGGTCAGCGGCAACCGCACGCTGCTGGCCTTCGGCGCCGAGGGCGATGACGCCGGCCCGCGGGCGCACCGGCTCGAGCTGCTCGGCAACAGCTTCGCCAACCTCGGTGGCGACGCCGGCACGGCGGTGCGCGTGCACGGCGACCGCCTGACCTCGGCCGTGGCCACCGTCGCGCGCGACAACCTCTACCTCGGCGCGCTGCGCGTGCCGGCCCCTTTCGACGATGCCGACACCGGCAACCTGAGCGCCCCGCTGGCCGCGGCGGACCTGGCCTCAGGGCGCTTCACCCTCCGCGGCCGCCGTGCGCCCCCCGGCGCCGAACCCGGCTGAAACCCCCATGCTCGATCGCATCCGCGCGTCCATTCCCGCCCTGCCGCCGGCCGAGCAGCGCGTGGCTCGGCTGCTGCTGTCCGATCCGCGCAGCTTTGCCACGCTGCCTGTGTCGGAACTGGCGGAGCGGGCCCACGTGAGCAAGCCCACCGTGGTGCGCTTTTGCCGCAGCGTCGGCTACGACGGCCTGGCCGACTTCAAGCTCAAGCTCGCCGGCAGCGTGAACGAGGGCGTGCCCTTCGTGCACCGCTCGGTCGACGACGACGACAAGGCCGGCGACATCGTCGTCAAGGTCGTTGACAACGCCGTGGCGGCGCTGCTGCGCTACCGCAACGCGGCGGCCCACCAGAGCGTGGAGCGCGCCATTGCCACGCTGGCCGAGGCAGGCCGGCGCAGCGGGCAGGGCGCACGCATCGAGTTCTACGGCGTCGGCAACTCGGGCATCGTGGCGCAGGACGCGCAGCACAAGTTCTTCCGCCTTGGCGTCACGGCGCACGCCGTCAGCGACAGCCACATCCAGGTGATGAGTGCCACCATGCTGAAACCCGGCGACGTGGCCGTGGTCATCAGCAATTCCGGCCGCAGCCGCGACCTGCTCGACGTGGCCGACATCGCCCGCCGCCGCGGCGCCACCGTCATCAGCATCACGGCCAGCGGCTCGCCGCTGGCGCTGGACAGCCGCCACAGCCCCAACCAGAGCATCCTGCTCGCGGCCGACCACCCCGAAGACGCCGACCACTACAGCCCGATGGTGTCGCGGCTGCTGCACCTGATGATCATCGACATCCTGACCACCGGCGTGGCGCTGCGGCTGGGTTCAGATTCGCTGCGGCCGGCGCTGCAGGCAATCAAGAAGAACCTGCGCGAGCGCCGCTACGTGGCGGCGCCGGGCGCCCGGGCTCAGCTCGCCGCAGGCACCGAGCCCGCCGCCGACGCGGCCGTATCGGGGGCCGAGGCCAGCGCCAGCAGGCTGTCGACGCCGTAGAGGCGCGCGAGCTCCACCAGCTTGGGCGGCGCGCCCACGACCTCGAACTCGCGGCCCGCCGCCCGGGCCTGGCGGCCCGCCTCCAGCAGCAAGGCGATGGTGGAGCTGTCGCTCTCGGTCACCGCTGTGGCATCGATGCGCAGCAGGCCACTGCCCGCGCGCACCTGGGCGGGCAGCGCGGCGGCCAGTGCCGCAGTCGTCTCGATGGTGACGCTGGCCGGCAGCGTGAGGGCGGCTTGCATCGACACGGGGCTCAGCTCCGCGCGCCCTTGTTGCGTTCGACCAGGGCACCGATCAGGCCGTCGATACCGCCCTTGCTGAGCTCTTGTGCGAATTGCGTGCGGTAGTTCTGCACCAGCCACAGGCCGCCGACATTGACGTCGATGATCTTCCACGCCTCGCCACGCTTGTCGAGCCGGTAGTCGAGCTTGATCGGCTCGCCCTTGCCGCGCACCTCGGACTGCACGATGACCTGCGTGCTGCCGGAGACGGCCTGCGTGCGCGTGATCTCGACGGCTTGGTCCTTGAGTTGCGTGAGCGCGCCCGCGTAGACGCGGATAAGCAGCAGCTTGAACTCGGCCTGCAGCTTGCTGCGCTGGTCGGCCGTGGCGCCACGCCACTGCACGCCCACTGCGGAGCGCGTGATGACCTCGAAGTCGACATGGGGCATGACCTTGCTCTCGACCAGGGCCGAGACCTTGGCCACGTCGCCGGCCTGGATGGCCTTGTCCGTGCGTGCGACGTCGAGCACCTCGGTCGAGACCTGGCGGATCAGGGCTTCCGGCGTCGGGCCTGCGGCCTGGGCGGCGCCTGCGCCCGCCAGCAGGGGCAGCAGCAGGGTCGTGGCAACGAAGGAACGGAACTTGGCGAACACGGCAGTCCTTTCAGGAGCAGGGGGCCTCGGGGGCGGGCATCGAATTCTTCAGTACAGCTTCAACGCGCGAGCGCCGGTGGCCGGCGACACCTCAACCGGGGGAGGCTTTCGGTGCCGAGGTCGGGCGGGCCGGGGCCGTTGCGGCCGGCTTGGCCGGCTTGGCCGCAGGCGGGGGTGGATCGTCGCCGATGTCTTCGAAGGCCTCGGGCGGCGCCTCGCCGTCGTACACCGCGTCCTGCCGGCGCGAGAGGTAGGCCTGGCGGAAGAAGCTGTACTTGTCGAGCGACACCTGGTCAGCCAGGCCCGTCACGCCCAACAGCGCGGCACGCGCATCGACGACGCCGACCACTGTCACAGCCAGGCTGGCCTTGCTGTCGTCGAGCAGGTTGGACGGCGACGCTGCCATGTCGGGGATGCGGCCGATGCCGTCGCGCAGGCTGCTCGGCCCGAGCAGGGGCAGCACGAGGTACGGACCTGGCGCGACGCCCCACTTGCCCAGCGTCTGGCCGAAGTCCTCGCTCTGGCGCTTCAGGCCCATTTCGCTGGCGGGGTCGAGCAGGCCGCCCAGGCCGAACAGCGTGTTGGTGAGGAAGCGCATGCCCATCTCGAGCCCGCTCCCCGCCTTGCCTTGCAGGAAGTGGTTCGCCGCCGACCAGAGATCGCCGACGTTGCCCAGCACATTGGCCACGCCGGTGCGGATCGGCTTCGGCACGTTATCGCGGTAGCTTTCAGCCACAGGGCGCAACACGGCGCCGTCGACGGCTTCGTTGAAGGCAAAGACCTTGCGGTTGAAGCCCTCCCAGGGGTCGCCGGGCGACGGCGTGCCGCCCGTGGTGGCGCAGCCACCGAGGGCCAGCGCGCACAGCAGCGCGGCCGGCGCCAGAAGGAGACGCGCTGGTTTCACGGCTTCGCTCCTGAGGCGGCGGTGCCTGCGGTGTCGGCGCGGCTGGTCAGGAACTGGCCGATCAGGTTTTCCAGCACGACCGCGCTCTGCGTCTGCGCGATGGAGTCGCCAGCGGCCAGGTTGGCGTCATCGCCGCCAGGCTCCAGGCCGATGTACTGGTCGCCGAGCAGGCCCGAGGTCAGGATCTTGGCGACCGTGTCCTTGGGAAAGTTGTAGGCCTTCTCGATGTCGAGCATCACGACGCCCTGGAAGGTGGCCGGGTCGACGCCGATACTCTTGACCCGCCCCACGGTGACACCCGCCACGCGCACCGGGGCACGCGGCTTCAGGCCGCCGATGTTGTCGAAGCGCGCCTGCACCTGGTAAGTGGCGCCGCCGCCGCTGGCCCCCAGGTTGGCCGCCTGCAAGGCCAGGAACACCAGTCCTACCAAGCCCAGCAGCACGAAGCCGCCGACCAGCGTCTCGATTCCTTTGCGTCCCATGAACGGGTTCTCCAGAGTGGTGTCGACGCGCCGTCAGGGCGTCGAGAACATCAGCGCGGTGAGCACGAAGTCCATGCCCAGCACCCACAGCGACGAGATCACGACGGTGCGGGTGGTTGCGTAGGCCACGCCTTCGGGCGTGGCTTCGGTCTCGTAGCCCTGGTACAGCGCCACCACCGTGCAGATGACGCCGAAGACGAAGGCCTTGATGACGCCGTTGCCGACGTCGCGCAACACGTCGACCCGCGTCTGCATGATCGACCAGAAGTTGCCGCTGTCGACGCCGATCAGTACCACGGCCACGATCCACGCGCCGATGATGCCCACCGCCGAGAACAGGATGGCCAGGATCGGCAACGAAATGATGCCGCCGATGAAACGCGGCGCCAGCACACGGGCGCGCGGGTCGATGGCCATCAGCTCCATGGCCGAGATCTGCTCGCCGGCCTTCATCAGGCCGATCTCGGCCGTCAGCGAGGTACCGGCCCGCCCCGCGAACAGCAGCGCGGCGACCACCGGGCCGAGCTCGCGCACGAGCGCCAGGTTAACGATCAGGCCCATGGTCTCGGTGGCACCGAAGGTCACGAGCGCGTAGTACATCTGCAGCGCCAGTACGAAACCCACCGCCAGGCCCGAGGCGCAGATGATGATCAGCGAGCGGTTGCCGATGGCGTAGATCTGATCGACGATCAGCCCGAAGCGGCGCAGTGATTGCGGCAGCACGCGCAACAGGTCGAAAAAGAAGTAGGCCGCGTGGCCCCAGCCGCGGAAGTGCTCGAGCGCGAAGGCGCCCAGCCGCTGGAGGCGGTCGTGCGCGTTCATCCGAGAAAGTCCTCGGCGATCGCGCGCGCGGGGTAGTGGAACTTCACCGGGCCATCGGGCTCGCCACGCACGAACTGGCGCGTCTCGGGGTCCTTGCTCTCCATCAGCTGCGTCGGCGTGCCCTGGGCCACCACACGCCCCTGGTTGGCCAGCAGGATGACCCAGTCGCTGATGGCCATGCACTCGGGCACGTCGTGGCTCACCACCAGGCTGGTGGCGCCAGTGGCGTCGTTCAGCGTGCGGATGAGCTTGGCCGCGACGCCCATGCTGATGAGGTCCAGGCCCGCAAAGGGCTCGTCGTACATGATCAGCTCGGGATCGAGCGCGATGGCCCGCGCCAGCGCGATGCGTCGGGCCATGCCGCCGCTCACTTCAGAGATTCGCAGGTGCGCCGCACCGCGCAAGCCCACGGCGTTGAGCTTCATCAGCACCAAGTCGCGGATCATCGACTCCGGCAGTTGGGTGTGCTCGCGGATCGGGAACGCGACGTTGTCGAACACCGTCAGGTCGGTGAACAGCGCGCCGAACTGGAACAGCATGCCCAGGCGCCGGCGCACGCGGAACAACTGCTCGGCATTGCGCGTGTCGAGCACCTCGCCGTCGAACAGGACGCGACCCTTGTCAGCCGCGTGCACGCCGCCGATCAGGCGCATCAGCGTGGTCTTGCCACAGCCCGAGCCGCCGAGAATGGCCGTGACCTTGCCGCGCGGGAACTTTAGCGACACGTCAGAGAGGATCGTGCGGGTGCTGTCGTACCCGAATGTGACGTGGTCGATCTCGATGAAGGGGTGGTCGAACAAGGGGTGCAACAGGGCGTGCCACGGGGCCGGGCACCAGCGGCGCGAATTGTGGCATGCAGGGCAAACCCTCATGATGCCGGCCGACGAAGCGTCGGAATTCGGGTGCGAACGGGCCTCCAGCAGAACTGAACCCTCTTGTCTGAAGCCGCGTTCAGCCGTCCGATGAAATCCCGAACCGCTTCCGCTCCCATCGACAAGGCGGCCGCTGCCGAACTGCGCCGGCGCCTTCGAGGCCAGACGCCACCCCAGGCCGAGCCGGCGAGCTGCCCGACAACTGGAAGCTCGTCGGTGCGGTTTGCGCGATGCTGCCGAAGGCCCGCGTCATCGAATGCCGGCGCGACCTGGTGGAGACCGCATGGTCCTGCTACGAGCAGTTGCTCGCACCCAGGCTGGCCAACTTCAGCTGCGGCTTCGACAGCCTGGGCCAGCACGCGCGGGCCTGTGAATCCCAGGGCGACCTGTTCGCCTGAAGGTTCCCTTCGCTAGGTACGCGTGCAGTCGCATGGGGCGCTGGTGGCGCAACCCGAGGCGCAGACCCGCGAGGTGCTGGCGCCGCTGCGGACAGCCTTGCAAGGCCGCGGCCCATGCACCCCGCCCCGGGGCTCGAAGTCCTGAGCGGAGGAAGCACTCGCCCGTGCCCGGCTCAGCGGGGCAGGGTGCTCGTGCCCATCAGGAACTCGTCGACCGCACGCGCCGCCTGGCGGCCCTCACGGATGGCCCACACCACCAGGCTCTGGCCGCGGCGCATGTCGCCGGCAGCGAACACCTTGTCGACATTGGTGCGGTAGGCGCTGGCCGTTTCGGTGCTGGCCTTGGCGTTGCCGCGGTTGTCGCGCGCCACGCCAAAGGCGTCGAGCACGGTGCTCACCGGCGCCGTGAAGCCCATCGCCAGCAGCACGAGATCGGCCTTCCATTCCTTCTCGGTGCCGGGCAGCTCGACCATCTTGCCGCCCTGCCACTGCACGTGCACGGTCTTCAGGCCGACGACGCGGTTCTTGTCCTTGCCGGTACCGGGCACGAACTCCTTGGTGGCGATGGCAAAGCTGCGCTCGCAGCCCTCTTCGTGGCTGGAGCTCGTCCGCAGCTTGGTCGGCCAGTAGGGCCAGGTCAGCGGCTTGTCTTCTTCTTCGGGCGGCTGCGGCATCAGCTCGAACTGCGTCACACTGGCGGCACCGTGGCGGTTGCTGGTGCCTACGCAGTCCGAACCCGTGTCGCCACCGCCGATGACGATGACGTGCTTGCCGTCGGCGCGCAGCTGGCCCTTGATCTTGTCGCCGGCCACGACTTTGTTCTGCTGCGGCAGGAACTCCATCGCGAAGTGCACGCCGTCGAGATCGCGCCCCGGCACCGGCAGGTCGCGGCTGGTCTCGCTGCCGCCGGTCAGCACCACGGCGTCGAAGTCGGCCTTCAGCTGCTCGGGCGTGATCGTGTCCTTGGCGTCGTTGGTCACCTTGGCTGCCACGCCCTCGGCGGGCATCGCGCCCACCAGCACGCCGGTGCGGAACACCACGCCCTCGGCCTGCATCTGCGCGATGCGGCGGTCGATGTGCGACTTCTCCATCTTGAAGTCGGGAATGCCGTAGCGCAGCAGGCCGCCGATGCGCGAGTTCTTCTCGAACACCGTCACGTCGTGGCCCACGCGCGCCAGCTGCTGCGCGGCAGCCAGGCCCGCGGGGCCGCTGCCGACCACGGCCACCTTCTTGCCAGTTTTCACGGCGGCCGGTTGCGGCTGCACCCAGCCCTGGCCCCAAGCGCGGTCGATGATGGCGTGCTCGATGCTCTTGATGCCGACCGGGTCGTCGTTCACGTTCAGCGTGCAGGCGGCCTCGCAGGGCGCTGGGCAGACGCGGCCTGTGAACTCGGGGAAGTTGTTCGTCTGGTGCAGCACCGAGATGGCGTTGGCCCAGTCGCCCTGGTACACGAGGTCGTTGAAGTCCGGGATGATGTTGTTCACCGGGCAGCCGCTGTTGCAGAAGGGCGTGCCGCAGTCCATGCAGCGCGCGCCCTGCACCTTGGCCTGGTCTTCGGCCAGGGTGATGACAAATTCCTTCCAGGTCTTCAGCCGCTGCTGCGGCGGCTCGTAGCCTTCTTCGACGCGCTCGTACTCGAGGAAACCGGTGACCTTGCCCATG
>JBIJAP010000133.1:0-8329 GCA_044345715.1 Rubrivivax sp. | reverse complement strand
GCCAGCTACACGCTGGGCTTCTGGGACAACAGCGTCGAGCGCCACCCGGAGAGCTTTCTGCAAGACGCCAGCGGCCAGCGCGTGGACATCCGGCCCGACAACTTCCCCACCAGCGTGGGCGGCACGCGCGCCATCAGCATCGACGGCCGCGGCTACACGCTCAGCGCCGCCGACTTCGGCCGCACGCGCGAGCGGCTGCAGCACGTGATGCACGGCCTGGCGCTGCGCCAGACCACGCGCGGGGTGTTCGACTGGCAGCTCGCGGCCAGCCGGTACGACTACGCCCGCGACGAGGTGCGCGCCTGGGCGCCGGTGGCCGCCACTGCGGCCACGGCCGCCAACCCGGCCGGCGGTCGCATCACCGACCAGGCCGGCACCGGCTGGCACACCCTGGCTGCCAAGGGCACCTGGCGGCCCGGTGGAGCGAGCGGTGGGGCGAGCGGTGGGGACGCCGGCCGCCACATCATCGAGTTCGGCCTGCAGCGCGACGCGCACCAGCTGCGCAACAAGGTCTCGACCACGGCGGACTGGCTGGCCGGCGCGCCAGCGGCCGGCAACCCGGCCTCGCGCTTTGAGGGCAACACCTCGCTCACCAGCCTGTGGGCGCAGGACGCCTGGGCCTTTGCCACCGACTGGAAGGCGGTGCTGGGCCTGCGGCTCGAGCAATGGCAGGCCGAACGCGGCCTGACGACCAACGGCGCCGGTGCCTTTGCCCATCCCACGCGCCGCGAACGCGCCGCCAGCCCCAAGCTGGCCGTGGGCTGGCAGCCGCGTGACGACTGGTCGCTGAAGCTTTCCAGCGGCCGGGCGCTGCGCTTCCCCACCGTGAGCGAGCTGTTCCAGGGCGGCGTCAACGCCAGCACTGGGGCGCTGAGCAACGGCGACCCGAACCTCAGGCCCGAGGTCTCGTGGACCACCGAGCTCAGCAGCGAGTGGGCCTGGCAGCCGGGCGCCACGCTGCGCGCCACCCTGTTCACCGAGACCACGCGTGACGCGCTCTACAGCCAGACCAACACCACCGTCACGCCCAACGTCACCAACGTCCAGAACGTCGACCGCATCCGCACCCAGGGCCTGGAGCTGGCGGCGTCAACGCGCGACCTGGGCGTGCGCGGGCTCGACTTGAGTGGCAGCCTCACCTTCGCCGATTCCATCATCACCGCCAACAGCCGCTTCCCGGCCAGCGTGGGCAAGTGGCAACCGCGCGTGCCACGCTGGCGCGCCAACGCCGTGGCCACCTGGCGGGCTACCGAGGCGCTCAGCGGCACCCTGGGTGTTCGCTACGGCGGCCAGCAGTTCAACAGCCTCGACAACAGCGATCCCATCGGCGCGCGCTACCAGGGCGCGAGCAAGTTCCTGGTGGCCGACCTGCGCCTGCGCTGGCAGGCCACGCGGCAGTGGAGCGCGGCCGTGGGCATCGACAACCTCAGCAACGAGCTGTACTGGAACTTCCACCCCTACCCGCTGCGCACCGTCGTGGCGGAACTCAAGTTCGACCTGTGAGCACAACCATGAAGCACATCCACCTCAGCCTTCTCTGCATCACGCTGGTGGCCGCCAGCGCGGGCCCGGCCTCGGCCCATGTCACGCTCGAAGAGGCCCAGGCCCAGGCCGGCAAGCCCTACAAGGCCACGCTGCGCGTGAGCCACGGCTGCGAGGGCACGGCCACGCACACCCTGCGCGTGCAGGTGCCGGCGGGCTTTCGGGGCGCCAAGCCCATGCCCAAGCCGGGCTGGACGCTGCAGACGCAGCGCGCGCCGCTGGCCCAGCCCTACGAAAGCCACGGCCGCCGCATCACCGACGACGTGGTGGAGATCACCTG
Source organism: Rubrivivax sp. (assembly GCA_044345715.1). Taxonomy (GTDB): domain Bacteria; phylum Pseudomonadota; class Gammaproteobacteria; order Burkholderiales; family Burkholderiaceae_C; genus Rubrivivax. The sequence goes on along the minus strand of JBIJAP010000133.1, from coordinate 6,507 downwards.
GACGGCGGCCACGCGCGAGGCCTGGCTGGCCGATGCGCACTACGACGAGTTCGTGCTGCGCGGCCAGCTGCCGGCCCAGCCGGGGCCGCTGTGGTTCAAGGTGCAGCAGCTGTGCGAGAAGGGCCAGTGGGACTGGTTCGACACGCCGGCCGATCCCAAGAGCACCAGCCGGGCCGGTCTGAAGGCCCCGGCGGCCTTGCTCGAAGTGCTGCCGGCCGACGAAGCGCCCACGGCCCATCGCCACTGAGCACGCCCCGGAGCGGGGCTGTGTCAGTGGCTCAGCCCAGCGCGTCGGCCCAGATGTTGCGCGCCCAGCTCAGGGCGTAGGTGCCTTCCAGCTCGTTGCGCGCGCTGCTCAGGCCGCCCGCGCCGGCCACGGGTGTGAGCGTCTTCTGCTCGGCATTCCACTTGTGCACGCTGGCCACGTGCACCACTTCCGTCGGGCTCACGAAGCTGTAGCAGGTGTTGGCGATGATCGGGCTCTCGTTGACGGGTTGGCCCGTCAGGCGCGCCACCACCGCATCGGCCACCACCTTGCCGTGGTTGTTGGCCTGGAAGCCGCTCTTGGGCATGCCGGGTGCGGCGGCGATGGCGTCGCCGATCACGTGCACGCCGGGCACCTTGGTGCTCTCCCAGGTCTGGAACTCCACGCCCACCCACTGGTTGTTGACGGTGATCAGCGGCTGCGCAATGCGCCCGGCCTGCTGCGGCGGGATGATGTTGAAGAGATCGGCCTTGACGTCCTCGACCTGCAGCTTGGCCACGTTGCCGCGCACGTCGAACTCCACCACCTCGGCATTGGGGCGGTACTCGATGATCCCCTTGTACAGGTCGTCCCAGGCCTTGAGGAACAGCGCCTTCTTCGAGACGAGGTCGGGGTTGGCGTCGAGCACCAGCACCTTGGCTCGAGGCTTGAACTTCTTGAAGTACGCCGCCACCACGCTGGCGCGCTCGTAGGGCCCGGGCGGGCAGCGGTAGGGCGCCTTGGGGATGCTGATGGCGAACACGCCGCCATTGGGCAGGGCGTCCAGGCGCGCGCGCAGCTCGCTCGTCTGTGCGCCGGCCTTCCAGGCGTGCAGCACGTCGCCGGCCGGGCCGGCGGTGGCCAGGCCGCCGATCTTGTCGAACTGGAAGTCCACGCCCGGCGCGACGATCAGCCGGTCGTAGGGCAGCGGGTTGCCCTTGGCCAGGCGCACCTGCTTCTTGTCGAAGTCGATGGCCGTGGCCTCGTCCTGCACCAGCTTCACGCCGTGCTTGGCCAGGCCGTCGTAGGGCACGGTGATCTCGCTGATCTGGCGGAAGCCCGCGACCACCAGGTTGCTGATCGGGCAGCTCACGAAGTAGGGGTTCCGCTCGACCAGCGTGACCTCGATGCGCGGCTCCCACAGCCGGATGTACTTGGCCGCGGTGGCGCCGCCGAAGCCGCCGCCGATGACGACGACACGGGCGATGGGCTTCTCGGTGACCACGCTGGCGCAGCCGGTGAGGGCGGCGGTGCTGCCGGCCACGCCGGCGAGCAGGATCTGACGTCGGTTCAGGCTCATCTTGTTCTCCTTACTTCGTGGCGCCGAAGACCGCGGCAACGCGCTTGAGCTCGTCGTCGGTGTAGCCCTTGGTGTGCTGGTGCATCACTGTGGCGGCCGGGCGCTGGTTGTTCTTGAACTCCAGCAGCGCGCGGTAGATCGCATCGGCGTCGCGGCCGATGGGAGGGATGCCGCCCACGCTCTGGCCACCGGTGCCGTGGCAGGCGGCGCAGCTGGCGGCCCAGACGCGGGCCTGGCGGTCGACGGGGGGTGTGGTCTGCGCGTGCGCGGCCGCGGCGGCCAGCAGCAGCGCCAGGGTGAGGCTGTGGGACTTCATCGGGGGCGGATGGAGGGGTGGTTGAACTCAGGCGCGCGCCAGGCGGCGCACGACCGCGACGAGCCGGTCGATCTCTTCGCAGGTGTTGTAGAAGGCAAACGAGGGCCGCACCGTGGCCTCCACGCCGAAGCGGCGCAGGATGGGCTGGGCGCAGTGGTGGCCTGAGCGCACGGCGATGCCTTCTTCGCTGAGCGCGCGGCCCACCTCGGCGGGTTCGTGCCCTTGCAGCACGAAGCTGGCCACGCTGGCCTTGTCGGCAGCGGTGCCGATGAGCCGCAGGCCCGGGATGGGTTTGAGCGCCGCGGTGGCGTAGGCCAGCAGCTCGTGCTCGTAGCGCGCAATGGCGGGCAAGCCGATGCGCTCGACGTACTCCAACGCCGCGCCCAGGCCGGCGGCGTCGGCGATGTTGCCGGTGCCGGCCTCGTAGCGCGCCGGTGCCGGCTGGTAGACGGTGCGCTCGAAGGTGACGTCGGCGATCATGTTGCCGCCGCCCTGCCACGGCGGCGTCTTCTCCCACACCTCGCGCCGGCCGTACACGGCACCGATGCCGGTGGGCCCGAACACCTTGTGGCCGCTGAAGACGAAGAAGTCGCAGCCCAGGGCCTGCACGTCCACCGCCATGTGCGACACGCTCTGCGCGCCGTCGACGAGCGTGGTGATGCCGTGGCGGCGCGCGATCTGCACCACCTCGTGCACCGGCACCACCGTGCCCAGCGCGTTGCTCACCTGCGTGATCGAGACGAGCTTGGTCTTCGGCCCCAGCAGGCGCTGGTATTCCGACAGGATGATCTGCCCACTGTCGTCGACCGGAATGACACGCAGCACCGCGCCCTTCTCGACCGCCAGCTGCTGCCAGGGCACGATGTTGGCGTGGTGCTCGAGGTGGCTGACGACGATCTCGTCGCCCGCGCCGATGTGCTGCGCGCCCCAGCTCTTGGCGATGAGGTTGATGCCCTCGGTGCAGCCGCGCACCCAGACGATCTCTTCGGCCGAACTGGCGTTGAGGAAGCGCGCCACGGTGGCGCGGGCTTTTTCGTAAGCGTCGGTGGCCCGTGCGGCCAGCGTGTGCGCCGCGCGGTGCACGTTGCTGTTCTCGTGCTCGTAGAAGTGTGTGAGCCGCGCGATCACGGCGGCGGGCTTCTGCGTCGTGGCGGCGTTGTCGAACCAGACGAGTTGCCGGCCATTCACGCGCTCGGCCAGGATGGGAAAGTCGCGGCGGATGGCGTGCACGTCGAACGGCGTGCGCGTGGCGCTGCGCGCCGCGAGGTCGGGCACGGTCCCGGCGTGGTGGCCGTGCGGGCCAGGGTGGCGGCTGGGGTCGACGAAGTAGAAGCCGGGGTCGGCGGGTGCTGTTGGGACGTCGAGGAAGTAGAACCCGCCGGCCGGCGCCGATGGCCCCGCCGGCGTCACCGAGGCCGCAGGCCGCAGCGACTGCGGCACGCCCAGCAGCGGGCCGCCGAGGTGGCTGTCCAGGCCCGGTACAGAGGTCACCAGCGTGTCGGGCAGGCCATTGGCCGCCGCTGCGTGCGGCACGCGGTTCGGCGACGGGCGCGCCAGTGCCGCGGCCTGATCAGGTCCAGTCGGCAGCAGGTTCAGGCCAGGCGCGGCGGCACCGAAACCGCCGGCCTGCGTGGTCGACGGCTGTGGCAGCGGCCCGCTGGGCACGCCGGCTGGCAGCGGGTTGCCCGGCACTGGCAGGCCACAGGCGGCAGACGAGGGCACCGAAGCCGCCGACGCCGGAGGCTGGCCCGGCAGCGCCGCAAAAAACTGCTGCGCCAGGCGGGCGAGCGCGTCCACGTCGATCGGCGGCCCGCCGGCCCCACCATAGGCCGGCGGCGGCTCAGCGGTAGGTGTCGGGATAGGCATGGTACTTGCCGACTTCCACGTCTTCGAGCACGGCCAGCGCGTCGTCGCTGTGCACGGCCAGGCTGCAGTACAGGCTGATCAGGTAGCTGGCGATGGCGTTCTTGTTGATGCCCATGAAGCGCACGCTCAGGCCCGGCCCCTGCTCGCCGGGCAGCCCCGGCTGGTACAGGCCCACGACGCCCTGGCGCTTGTCGCCCACGCGCAGCAGGATGAAGCTGGTCTTGCCGTCGGTCATCGGCACCTTGTCGCTGGGGATCAGCGGGATGCCGCGCCAGGTGAGGAACTGGCTGCCGAAGAGGCTCACCGTCGGCGGCGGCACGCCGCGCCGCGTGCACTCACGGCCGAACGCGGCAATGCCCAGCGGGTGCGTGAGAAAGAACGCCGGCTCCTTCCAGACCTTGGTGAGCAGGTCGTCCAGGTCGTCGGGCGTGGGTGCGCCAGTGAGCGTGCTGATGCGCTGCTCGTCGGCCACGTTGGCGAGCAGCCCGTAGTCGGCGTTGTTGATGAGCTCGCTTTCTGGTCGTGCGGGCTGCTGTAGAGGTCGCTCACGCGCGTGTGGACGTCCAGCACCGTGGCCACCGAGTTGAGGAAGTACTCGCGCGGCTGGTCCTGGTAGTCGACGTAGGTGACGGGCAGCTCGCTCTCGTCGCGCTGGGCGCACAGCACCTTCACGGCCTCGGGGTCGCGCACTTTGTTCAGGCGGTAGATGCCGGCCTCGACCGGAATCCACTGCAGGAAGTGCGTCAGCCAGCGCGGGCTGATGGTGGACAACTGCGGCGCGGTCTTGGTGGCGTTGGCAAGCTGCCGTGCGGCGGCGTCGCCGAGGGCCTGCTGGATGGGGGTGTCGGCCATGGTGGTGGGGTCGTTGCGGTGGGGAAGCGAATGAAGGCGCGGCTCAGGGCGCCGGGCGCGGCGCCGACTGCGTGTCGGCCTGGGTCACGTGGCTGAAGGGCGGCACGCTGTGCGTCAGCCACACGTTGCCGCCGATCACCGAGCTGTGGCCGATGGTCACGCGGCCCAGCACGGTGGCGCCGGCGTAGATGACGACGCCGTCCTCGACGACGGGGTGCCGGGCCAGGCCCTTGTGCAGCGTGCCGTCGGCGCCGGCCGGGAAGCTCTTCGCGCCCAGCGTGACGTTCTGGTACAGGCGCACCTGCGCGCCGATGACGGCGGTCTCGCCGATGACGACGCCGGTGCCGTGGTCGACGAAGAAGCCGGGGCCGATCTGTGCCCCTGGGTGGATGTCGATGCCGGTCTCGGCATGGGCCAGCTCGGCCACGACGCGGGCCACCAACGGCAGCTCGAGCTGGTAGAGCTGGTGCGCCAGGCGGTGGTTGATGCCGGCGCGGATGCCCGGGTAGCACAGCAGCACCTCGTCGACGCTGCGGGCCGCCGGGTCGCCCTTGAAGGCGGCGAGCACGTCGCTGTCGAGCAGCCGCCGCACCGAGGGCAGCCGCTCGGCAAAGCGCTGCACGGCCTCGGCGGCACGCGGGCCGGGCGCGGCCTCGGTGGCGTCGGCGCCGCCCTGGCGGGCGTGGTGGCGCAGTTCGAGTTCGGCCTGCTGGCGCAGCGCCGTCAAGGCGGCGGCCAGCGTGTGGCCGACGTAGAAGTCTTCATGGTCGGGGCGCAGGTCGGCCGGGCCCAGACGCATCGGGAACAGCGCGCCACGCAGCTGGTCCACCACCGTGGCCAGCACCTCGCGCGAGGGCAGTTCGCGCGCGCCGGCCTCCGGGGCGCGGCCCTGCGACTGGCGCCAGGCGTGGCGCACCTCGCGCAGGCCTTCCACCGCCGCCTGCAGCGGCAGCGTGTCGGTGGCCATCGGGTTCAGTCCTGCGTCCACGGCAGGCCGTGGAAGCGCCAGCCGTTGAAGTGGCCGCGCTGGGTGCTGTCGTCGAGGTCGCCCTCGAAGCCCTCGAGCACATTGAAGACATCCGGCAGCCCCGCCTTGGTGGCCGCCTCGGCCGCCGCAGCAGAGCGCTTGCCGCTGCGGCACAGCAGCAGCAACGGCTTGCCGCTCTTGCCGGGATGGCCGGCCTTGGCCTCGAGCTCCTTCACGAAGCGCGGGTTGCGCGTGAGCGAGGTGCCTGTGGCCCAGGCCACGTGCAGGCTGCCGGGCACCTGGCCGACGAAGTGCCGCTCCTCGGCGCTGCGCACGTCCACCAGCACGGCGTCGCCGGCCTGGGCCAGCGCACAGGCCTCGCGCGGGGTGACACTGCCGGCAAAGGGCAGGCCGTTTGCGTGGGCGGCATCGCGGGCGCGCGCCAGCGTGGGTGCCCCGGCCGACGCGGTCGTGGCCGCGTCCAGGAGTTCGGTGCTCATCGTCGTTCAGGCCCGAGGGAAGGCGGGCCGGTGTCGTTCTGATCGGGCCGCTAGGCTAGGTGGCAGGTCCGGGGCCACCAACGAATCAGAACGACTGACTTGATGCGAAAGGTGAATGAGGGCCGCGGGCTGCCGGGTCTTGGGCTCTCAGGCGTCGGGCAAGCGGTAGTCGACGCCGACGATCACGATGGTGGGCGGTGGTGTAGCCCTGCACATGCGATTTTCGAATGTGCAATGTCGTTTGAATTCGTTGGGCGATGCAAGGCGGCTGCCTAGAGTCGCGCTCCTTGTTTCACTGAAGACTGGCGCCTCCCGTGCTTTCCCGTCGTCATCTGCTGTCTGCTGCGGCCCTGCCGCTGGCCCTGGCCCTGCCTGCCGCGCGTGCCCAGTCGGCCACCAGCCTGCTCAACGTCAGCTACGACGTGAGCCGCGAGTTCTACAAGGACTTCAACGTCGCTTTCG
>JBIJAP010000132.1:0-8388 GCA_044345715.1 Rubrivivax sp. | reverse complement strand
GGCGGGTGATGCGCCGGTGTACGGCGTCAACACCGGCTTCGGCAAGCTGGCGTCCACGCGCATCAGCAGCGAAGACCTCGCCACGCTGCAGTGGAACCTGATCCGCAGCCACAGCGTGGGCGTGGGTGCGCCGCTGGCGCCTGCGGTGCTGCGGCTGATGCTGGCGCTGAAGGCAGCCAGCCTGGGGCGGGGGCACAGCGGCGTGCGGCCGGTGGTCATCGACAGCCTGCTGGCGGTGCACAACGCTGGCCTCGTGCCCTACGTGCCCAGCCAGGGCAGCGTCGGCGCCAGCGGCGACCTGGCGCCGCTGTCGCACATGACGCTGGCGCTGATGGGCGAGGGCTTCTTCCTGCGCGCCGACGGCAGCCGGGAGCCCGCGGCCGAGGCCCTGGCTCGCTGCCGTATTGCGCCGCTGCAACTGGCGGCCAAGGAGGGCCTGGCGCTGATCAACGGCACGCAGACCAGCACCGCGCTGGCGCTGCACGCGCTGTTCGCCTTCGAGCCGGTGCTCGAGAGCGCGCTGGTGGTGGGCGCGCTGACGGTGGACGCCGCGCGCGGATCCGACGGGCCGTTTGACCCGCGCATCCACGCGCTGCGCGGCCAGCCGGGGCAGATCGACGTGGCGCAGTACTACCGCGCGCTGCTGGCCGGCAGCGCCATCCGCGCCTCGCACGCCGAAGGCGACGACCGCGTGCAGGACCCGTACTGCCTGCGCTGCCAGCCCCAGGTGGTGGGCGCCTGCCTCGACCAGCTGCGCCACGCGGCCAAGGTGCTGCTGATCGAGGCCAATGCCGTTACCGACAACCCGCTCGTGTTTGCCGCGGATACCACCACCGTTCGCGCTGAGCCTGTCGAAGCGCCTTCCCGGGGACCGGGCTTCGACAAGCTCAGCCCGATCGGCGGTGTGATGGTCTCCGGCGGCAACTTCCACGCCGAACCCGTGGCGCTGGCCGCCGACGCGATGGCCAACGCCATCGCCGAAGTGGGCGCGATCGCCGAGCGGCGCATCGCCATGCTCATCGACAGTGGCGTCTCGCGGCTGCCGCCCTTCCTGACGCCCAATGCCGGCCTCAACAGCGGCTTCATGATCGCCCACGTGACGGCGGCCAGCCTGGCCAGCGAGAACAAGAGCCTGGCGCACCCGGCCAGCGTCGACAGCCTGCCGACCAGCGCCAACCAGGAAGACCATGTCTCGATGGCCACCTTTGCGGCGCGGCGCCTGCAGCCGATGATCGACAACGTCGGCCACATCCTCGGCATCGAGCTGCTGGCCGCGGCGCAGGGCGTGGACTTCCTGCGCCCGCTGCAGAGTTCACCGGCGCTGGAACAGGTGCACGCCCTGCTGCGTGCACAGTGCCCCACGATGATGCAGGACCGCTATCTCGCGCCCGACATCGAGGCCGCCACGGCCCTGGTGCACAGCGGCTCGCTGGCGCGCATCTTGCGCACGCTGCCGGGCCTGCCGGCGCTGTGGATCGCCGTCTGAACCCCTACACCCCAACCCGTGCTGACCCACCCCGAGGAGCCCCGATGAAGAAGACCCTGAACGCCTTGACCGCCGTCGTGCTTGCCACCCTGAGCCTGGCCGCCTCGGCCCAGACTGCGGTGTCCATCGGCATCTCCGGCTGGACCGGCTTTGCGCCGCTGACGCTGGCCAAGGAGGCGGGCCTCTTCAAGAAGCACGGCCTGGACGTGACGATCAAGAAGATCCCGCAGAAGGACCGCCACCTCGCCATCGCCAGTGGCGACATCCAGTGCGCCGCCACCACGGTGGAGACCTGGATCGTCTGGAACGCCAACGGCGTGGCCACGACGCAGATCTTCCAGCTCGACAAGAGCTTCGGCGCCGACGGCATGGTGGTCAAGCCCGGCATCAACAGCATCAGGGAGCTGAAGGGCAAGACCGTGGCCGCCAGCGCGCCGGGCACGGCGCCGTACTTCACGCTGGCCTGGATGTTGGCCAAGAACGGCATGACGCTGAAGGACGTGAACATCGTCAACCTCGAGCCGCAGGCCGCTGCCAACGCCATGATCGCCGGCACCGCCAACCTCGACGCGGCCATGACTTACGAGCCCTTCCTGAGTGCCGTGCGCGCCAACCCGGCGGCCGGCAAAATCATCGCCACCACGCTCGACTACCCGATGGTGATGGACACCTTCGGCTGCACGCCCAAGTTCCTGGCCGAAAACGCCGCCGCGGCGCAGGGCCTCGCGAACGCCTACTTCGACGCGCTGGCCATGATCAAGGCCGACCCCAAGAAGAGCTTCGAGATCATGGGTGCCGACGTCAAGCAAACGGGCGAGGCCTTCGAGAAGAGCCAGGCCTTCCTGCGCTGGCAGGACAAGGCGGCGAACCAGAAGTTCTTCGCCGGCGAGCACGCGCAGTTCAGCAAGGAAGCGGCCGATCTGCTGCTGGCCGCCGGCATCATCCGCCAGGTGCCCGATCTGACGAAGCTCGCCGACACCCGCTTCATCAAGTGACCGTTCTTCTGTGAAGCCGCTCGTGCCGGTGTCGCCCGGCGCACGTGTTGCGCTGGGCGTCAGCTTCTTCGTCGTCTTCGTCGCCGTCTGGGCCGCCGTCACCTTTGGCGGCCTGGTGCCGAAGATCTTTCTCGCCGACCCGCTGCAGATGCTCAAGGGCGGCTGGCTGCTGCTTACCGAGATGGACTTTGCGCACGACATCGGCATGACGGTGTGGCGCGTGGTGGGGGGCTTCGTCATCGCCGCGGCACTGGCCCTGCCGCTGGGCGTGCTGATGGGCGCCTACAAGCCCATCGAGGCCTTTTTCGAGCCCTTCATCAGCTTCGCGCGCTACCTGCCGGCGAGCGCCTTCATCCCGCTGCTCATCCTGTGGGTGGGCATCGGCGAGGCGCAGAAGCTGGCGGTCATCTTCATCGGCAGCTTCTTCCAGCTGGTGCTGATGATCGCGGTGACCGTGGGCAACACGCGGCGCGATCTCGTCGAGGCCGCGTACACGCTGGGCGTGAAGGACGGCTCGCTGATCCGCCGCGTGCTGATCCCCGGCGCCGCGCCCGAGATCGCCGAGACGCTGCGCATGGTGCTGGGCTGGGCCTGGACGTACGTGATCGTGGCCGAGCTTATCGGCGCCAGCAGCGGCATCGGCCACATGATCACCGACAGCCAGGCGCTGCTGGCCACCGACCAGATCATCTTCGGCATCATCGTCATCGGCCTCATCGGGCTGGTGAGCGACTTCGCCTTCAAGGCCGCGAACCGCCGCCTGTTTCCGTGGGCGCAGCTCGGTCGATGAAGCCCATCCTCCGCATCCGCGGCGTCGAGCGGCGCTTCGCTTCGACGTCAGGTTCGACCTTGGCGCTCCAGGCCACCGACCTGGACGTGGCCGAGAACGACTTCATCACCATCCTCGGCCCCAGCGGCTGCGGCAAGAGCACGCTGCTGCGCATCGTGGCCGGGCTCGACCACCAGACCGCCGGCGAGGTGCTGCTCGACGGCCGGCGCATCGAGAGCCCGGGCGCCGACCGTGGCATGGTGTTCCAGAGCTACACGCTGTTCCCGTGGCTGAACGTGCTCGACAACGTCTGCTTCGGCCTGCGCGAGCGCGGCCTGCCGCGGGCGCAGCAGCTCGAGCTGGCGCAGGGCTTCATCGCCCAGGTGGGCTTGAAGGGCTTCGAGCGGCACTTTCCCAAGCAGCTGTCAGGCGGCATGCAGCAGCGCACCGCCATCGCGCGCGCGCTGGCCAACGACCCGCGCATGCTGCTGATGGACGAGCCCTTCGGCGCACTCGACCACCAGACGCGCGAGCTGATGCAGGAGCTGCTGCTGGGCATCTGGGAGCGCCAGCGCAAGACGGTGCTGTTTGTCACCCACGACATCGACGAGGCCGTGTTCATGGGCAGCCGCGTGGTGGTGATGAGCGCGCGGCCGGGCCGCATCAAGCTGCAGCGCGAGATCGAGCTGCCGCACCCGCGGCACTACTCGGTGAAGACGACGCCGGCCTTTGCCGCGCTGAAGGCCGAGCTGACGGAGGCCGTGCGCGCCGAGGTCATTGCGGCGCAGGCGCTGATGGGTTGAGTTCGGCGGCACTGCCACAAGCTGCGAAACTCCGGGGTCATGAACGCCCCTGAGCAGCCGAGCCAGCCCCCGCTGCACCGCATCGTCATCGTCGGCGGCGGCGCCGGTGGCCTGGAACTGGCCACGCGACTGGGCCGCACCCTGGGGAAGAATGGCCTGGCACACGTGACGCTCATCGAAAAGGCGCGCACGCACTTCTGGAAGCCGCACCTGCACGAGATTGCCGCCGGCAGCATCGACGTGCACGAGCACGCCACCGACTACCTGGCGCAAAGCCACTGGAACGGCTTCCGCTACCGCGTGGGCGAGATGGTGGGCCTCGACCGCGAGCGGCGCCTCGTGCACGTGGGCCCGGTGCTCGACGAAGACGGCCGCCCGGTCACGCAGGGCTATGCCCGCCCCTACGACACCCTGGTGATGGCCGTGGGCAGCGGCACCAACGATTTCGGCACGCCCGGCGTGGCCGAGCACGCCATTGCGCTGGAGACACCCGAAGAAGCCGGCCGCTTCCACCGCCGGCTCGTCAACGCCTGCCTGCGTGCGCACATGCAGGCCGAGCCGCTGGGACCGGGCCAGCTGAACGTGGCCATCATCGGCGCCGGGGCCACCGGCGTGGAGCTGGCGGCCGAGCTGCACAAGGCCACGCGCACGCTGGTCTCCTACAACCTGGAGCGCATCGACCCCGAGCGCGACACCCGCATCCACCTCATCGAGGCCGGCCCGCGCATCCTGCCGGCCTTGCCCGAGCGCATCGCCGGCTCGGCCACGCAGCTGCTCACGAAGCTGGGCGTGCGCGTGCGGGCCCACGCGCGGGTGACCTCGGTTGATGAGCAAGGCGTGCTGCTGGCCAGCGGCGAACGCATCGAGGCGGAGCTGGTGGTGTGGGCGGCGGGCGTCAAGGCGCCGGCCTTTCTGAAGGACCTGGGCGGCCTGGAGACCAACCGCCTGAACCAGCTGGTCGTGGGGCCCACGCTGCAGAGCACGCGTGACGAGCGCATCTACGCCATCGGCGACTGCGGCGCTGCGCCCTGGCTGGGCCGTGAATCGGTCGGTGGGGCCGGCTTGTGCGTGCCGCCGCGCGCGCAGGCGGCACACCAGCAGGCCAGCCACCTGGCCACCGAGCTGCCGCGCGTGCTGCGCGGCCAGGCGCCGCGGCCCTGGCACTACCGCGACTTCGGCTCGCTCGTCTCCTTGGGCGAGTACAGCACCGTGGGCAACCTGATGGGCTCGCTGGTCGGCGGCAACCTGTGGGTGGAAGGCCTGTTTGCGCGCACCATGTACCTCAGCCTGTACAAGATGCACGAGGTGGCGCTGCACGGCTGGTGGAAGACGGCGCTGGGCTCGGCCAGCCGCTGGATCACCCGCAGCACCGAGCCGAGAGTCAAGCTGCACTGACCCACGGCCGCTGCGCGGTGGATCCGTGACAATTGCGGGTTCACTCGGAGTCTTGTCGTGACCACCATCCTGCAAAACCTGCCCGCCGGCCAGCGTGTCGGCATCGCCTTCTCGGGCGGCTTGGACACCTCGGCCGCCGTGCACTGGATGCGCGCCAAGGGCGCCGTTCCATGCGCCTACACAGCCAACCTCGGTCAGCCCGACGAGAGCGACTACAGCGAGATCCCGCGCAAGGCGCTGGCCTACGGCGCCGAGATCGCGCGGCTCATCGACTGCCGCAGCCAGCTGGTGGCCGAAGGCATCGCCGCCATCCAGTGCAGCGCCTTCCACATCAGCACCGGCGGCGCCACCTACTTCAACACCACGCCGCTCGGCCGGGCCGTCACTGGCACGGCGCTGGTGGTGGCGATGCGCGACGACGGCGTGCACATCTGGGGTGACGGCAGCACCTACAAGGGCAACGACATCGAGCGCTTCTACCGCTACGGGCTGCTCGCCAACCCGGCACTGAAGATCTACAAGCCCTGGCTCGACCAGACCTTCATCGACGAGCTCGGTGGCCGCAAGGAGATGAGCGAGTACCTCATCGCGCATGGCTTCGACTACAAGATGAGCGTCGAGAAAGCCTACAGCACCGACAGCAACATGCTCGGCGCCACGCACGAGGCCAAGGACTTGGAGTTCCTGAACTCGGGCATGCACATCGTCAAGCCGATCATGGGCGTGGCCTTCTGGCGCGACGAGGTCGAGGTGAAGAAGGAGACGGTGTCGGTGCGCTTCGAAGAAGGCGTGCCGGTGGCGCTGAACGGCCGCACGTTTGCCAGCGCCGTGGCGCTGATGGAAGAGGCCAATGCCATCGGCGGCCGCCACGGCCTGGGCATGTGCGACCAGATCGAGAACCGCATCATCGAGGCCAAGAGCCGCGGCATCTACGAGGCGCCGGGCATGGCGCTGCTGCACATCGCCTACGAGCGGCTTGTCACCGGCATCCACAACGAAGACACCATCGAACAGTACCGGGCCAACGGCCGCAAGCTCGGCCGGCTGCTCTACCAGGGCCGCTGGTTCGACCCGCAGTGCCTGATGCTGCGCGAGACGGCGCAGCGCTGGGTGGCGCGCGCCATCACCGGCGAGGTGTGGCTGGAGCTGCGCCGCGGCAACGACTACAGCCTGCTCGACACGCAGAGCCCGAACCTCACCTATGCGCCCGAGCGCTTGAGCATGGAAAAGGTGGAGAACGCCGCCTTCACGCCGGCCGACCGAATCGGCCAGCTGACAATGCGCAACCTCGACATCGCCGACACCCGCGGCAAGCTCGGCATCTACACCGCCACCGGCTTGCTCGGGCACGGGGGTGACGACGCCGTGGCGCTGATCACCGGGCCGGGCTCGGCGCGTTGACGCCGCGGCGGCTGCTGGCGCGGGTCCGATTCAAGTCCAGGCGTAACGCACCGATGTAGACGGATGTGACGACTTTCGGCATACGGCTTCGCTCGGCCCTCGAAAACCTGCTGCGCCCCGGCGACGATGCGCTGGCGGCCTACCGTGGCCGCATCGCGTCGCAGCTGAGCCTGCTTGCCGTCGTCATGCTGCTGCCCTTCACCATCAATCACCTCCTGCACGGCCGCTGGCTGCTGGGTGCCGTTATCGCGGCCCCCCAGGCCGTGCTGCTGTTCAACGGCCTGGCGCTGCGCTCGGGGCGCGAGGTGCCGGTGCCGTTCTGGCTGATGGTGCTGGCGATGGTGTGTGCCGTCACGGGCTCGATCTTGATCCAGGGCGTGTTCGGCGTCACATGGGCCTATCCGACGTTGTTCATCTGCTACTTCCTGCTCCGGCGACGCGTGGCCTTGGTGCTGTCGCTGATGCTGGTGCTGTGCGCGACGGCCGCGGCGGCCTACAGCGTGGGCGAGGGCATGGCGCTGCGCGTGGTGGCCACGCTGACGCTGACGCTGGTGATGATCAACGTCGTGCTCAACGTCGTTGGCGAACTGCAGGAGGCGCTGGTGGCGCAGGCCATCACCGACCCTCTCACCGGCGCCTACAACCGCCGCCACCTCGACACCCAGCTCGCCGCGCTGCCGGCGCCGCTGCCGGGCCAGGGTGCCGTCAATATGCTGATGGCGCTGGACATCGACCACTTCAAGAAGGTCAACGACACCCACGGCCATGCGGAGGGCGACGAGGTGCTGCGAGGTCTGGTGGCCACCCTGCACCAGCGCTTGCGTCCCAGCGATCGGCTCTTCCGCATCGGCGGCGAGGAGTTCGTGCTGCTGCTGCCGCGCATCACCGCCGCCGACGCGATGCGATTGGCGGAGGATCTTCGCCACCGCGTGGCACAGGCGCGCTTGTCGCCCGACGGCGCGATCACGGTGAGCATCGGGGTGGCTGCTCAGTGCCCTGGCCTGGACACCGTGGCCTGGTTGCGCGTCACCGACGAGGCCCTCTACGAGGCCAAGCGAAGCGGGCGCAATCGGGTGGTGATGGCCGACTGAGAGCCGGAGTGCTCTGAGAGATCAGGTCGCCAGGAAGCGGCCCTTCATCCACAACCCGTTCGGGCTGAGCTTGTCGAAGCCCTCACCTCCGTTCGGGCTGAGCCTGTCGAAGCCCTCCCATCCGTTCGGGCTGAGCTTGTCGAAGCCTGGCGCCGTGCAAACACTCTCGCTCGAAGCGTCGCAGCGGCAAAGGGCCGTGCGGGCGGGTGCTGCGGCGTGAGTTGAAGCGGTCGGCCCTGCGGGCCGACTGCCGCGCTGCTCGAGTTCATGGCCGGCCGCAAAACTCGCTACGTTCGCTTTGCGAGCGGGCGCAGCCCGCGTAGCGAGTTTTGCCGTGTGCCCTCAAGGCGAGCAGCGCAGCAACTGTGTTCGGCGTCAAGCTTTCGCTACTGCCGTGGCGAGGTGACGAGCGCTGTCCCAGCGCGTGCCGTCGCGCATGACGGCGTTC
>JBIJAP010000131.1:0-8421 GCA_044345715.1 Rubrivivax sp. | reverse complement strand
CGGCAGATCGATCTTGCCCAGGCGCGGCTCGACGTCGATCGGGCGGCTGGCCGCCGGCGACGCGGCCGAGGCAGCGGATGCCGTTGCCTCTGTGGGCGCCGATGCCGCCGCTTCCACGAGCGCCGATGCCACTGCCGCCGCCGACGCCGGTGCCGGCGCCGCCATCGACGCCACTGCCGCCACCGGCTGAACCACCGCACCAGGCGGCAGTGCCACCGAAGCCGGCTCGTCTTCCCCGGCGCCCCCCAGCTCCATCGCCAGCAGCAGCGCCACGGCCGCGCCGCCCAGCGCCGCCAGCGCGGCCACGCGCGGCAGGCTCCACAGGCGCCGCCCGAGCACGGGCGCGCCGGGTACCGAGCCCAGCAGCACGCGCGTGCGGGCGCTGCCGGCGCGCAGCTCGGCCGTCAGCAGCCAGCGCCAGGTCAGGCCGCCGCTGCGTACATGTGCGGGCACGCGCCGTACCGGGGCGCCATCGGGCGGCTGCGGGCGCTCGATGCCGTGGCGGGCGCCAAACGCGGCTACCTCGGTAGGACCGAGCGGCGGAGTGAAGTCCTCGCTGAAGGCCGCTTGCAGCGGTGGGCCGCTTGCCGGCGCGAGAACGCCCGGCAATTCGCGGGCGCGTGCCATGGCCCGCTCGCGCAGCGAGCCCGCGCCACCCGCGGCGTGCTTGGGGGGTGCCGCGGCGGGGTCGAGATAGGGCAGCGCCACGTGGCCGACCGAGAACACGTCGGCCTCGCGCAGCCGCCGCGCCAGCGGGTGGCGGTTGTGCCAGGCCACCACGCGGGCGGCGATGTCGACGGCGGATGGATCACTCATGGCTGCCCGTGATTGTCGACGCGAAGCAGCAACAGGATCAGCCCTGCTGCGGCGCTGAGCCCGGCCGTCAGGGAAAGGGCCGCGAGGCCGTGGTGCTCGAGCACCCAGCCCAGCACAAACGGGCTGGCGGCTCCCACCAGCCGGCCCGGCAGCGCGATCCAGCCCTGGCGCGCGCCGTAGCCGGCCGCACCGAACAAGGCCAGCGGCAGGGTGCCGCGCACGATGGTCAGCAGCCCGTTGCCCAGGCCGTGCAGCACCACGAAGGGCAGCGCGCCGGCCGGGCCCAGCGTCACCGCGGCCAGCGCAGCCGTGGGGTGGCCCAGCGCCGCCAGCCGGGCGGCGAGCAGCGGTGAGAAGCGGCTCAGCACCTGCAGCTCCAGCACCCGTGCCGCCACCTGCGCCGGCCCGGCCAGCGCCGCCACGGCCACGGCGCCGGCCAGCGGCACGCCCATCGCCATCACCAGCGCAGGCAGGTGCGTGGCCACGCTGGTGCTGACGAAGCCCAGGCATACGAACAGCAGCGCCACCAGCACGAGGCGGCGGGTGTCGGGGGCGGCTGTGTCGGCGGCGGCTGCCGGGTCGGCCGCGTTGCCTTCGGGCATGGCCGGCGCGGACTCCAGCTGCGGCGCCCGCGGCAGGCTCAGGATCAGCGGCAGTGCCACCAGCGTGTGCAGGCCGATCCAGCCGGCGCAGGCGCCGCGCCAGCCCCAGTGCGCCTCCATCCACGCCGTCAGCGGCCAGCCCACGGTGCTGGCAAAGCCGGCGATCAGCGTGATGCCGCTGATCGATCGCCGCGCCGCCGGCCCGTACAGCCGCACCAGCGCCGCAAACGCCGCGTCGTACAGGCCGCAGCCCATCGCCAGGCCCAGCAGCGCCCAGGCCAGCACCAGCGTCCACAGGCCCTGCGCCAGCGCCAGCGCCCCCAGGCCGGCGACGAACAGCGCCCAGGCGCCGAGCAGCATCGAGCGGCCGTCGCCCTGGTCGATGCGCCGCCCGGCCCAGGGGCTGACGAGCGCGCCGATCACCAGCGCGACCGACAGCGCGGCGAACACGGTGGGCGGCGTGATGCCGAGGTCGCGCGCCATCGGCGCGGCCAGCAGCGTGGGCAGGTAGAAGGACGAGGCCCAGGCCACCGTCTGCGCGGTGCCCAGGGCCAGCACCACGCTGCGCGGCGAGCGTGTCGGGGGCGGGCTCATCGGGCGGCAGTGTCGCACCGCCGTGCGGGCGCCCCGCCGCCGCGGCACGGGCATGGGGGCCGACGACAATGGCGTGATGCCTGGCCCGACATCCCCTTCCGCCGCAGCGACGAACGACGCCGCCGCCGGCCGGCCCGGCCTGCGTGTGCTGTCCGTCATCCCGCCGATGACGCAGCTGAACACGCCGTATCCGTCGACGGCCTACCTCACCGGCTTCCTGCGCACGCGCGGGGTCGACGCGCGGCAATGCGATCTGGCGCTGGGCCTCGTGCTGGCCTTGCTGTCGCGGCCAGGGCTCGAGGCCGTGCGCACCGAGCTGCTGCTCGTGCCGGCCAAGAGCCGCAGCGCGCGCGTCGCGGCCTTCTTGAGCCAGTTCGAGGCCTACCGCGACAGCGTCGAGCGCGTCGTGGCCTTCCTGCAGGGCCGTGATCCGACGCTCGCCCACCGCATCACCATGGGCGGCTTCTTGCCCGAAGGCGAGCGCTTCCGCATGCTCGACGCCTACGCCGCCGGCGTCGGCGCAGGCGATGCCGACCCGCTGGCCTGGGCCTTTGGCAGCCTGGGCACCAGCGACCGTGCGCGCCACCTGGCCACGCTGTACCTGAACGACATCGCCGACGTCATCAAGGACGGCATCGACCCGCGCTTCGAGTTCGTGCGCTACGCCGAGAAGATCGCCGCCAGCCAGGCGAGCTTCGACCCGCTGGCCCAGGCGCTGGCCGAGCCGCCCACCCTGCTGGACCGGCTGCTCGGGCAGCTGGCGCTGCAGGCGCTGGCCGAGCACGAGCCCGACGTGCTGCTGCTGAGCGTGCCGTTTCCGGGCGCGGTGTTCGGCGCGCTGCGCATCGCGCAGGTGTGCAAGGCGGCGCGGCCCGGCTTGCGCATTGCGCTCGGCGGCGGCTTCGTCAACACCGAGCTGCGCGAGCTGGCCGAGCCCCGGCTCTTCGACTACGTCGATGCCGTCACGCTCGATGCCGGCGAGCGGCCGCTGCTGGCGCTGCTGGCGCACTGGGCCGGCCAGCGCGGCGCGCAGCGCCTGGTGCGCACCTTCACGCGGGTGGACGGTGCCGTGCGCTACACGAACTGGGCCGAGCCCGACGTGCCCTTTGCCGAGGTCGGCACGCCCACCTGGGACGGCCTGCCGCTGGCGCAGTACCTGTCGCTGCTGGACATGCTCAATCCGATGCACCGGCTGTGGAGCGACGGCCGCTGGAACAAGCTCACCGTGGCCCACGGCTGCTACTGGAAGAAATGCAGCTTCTGCGATGTGGGGCTTGACTACATCGGCCGCTACGAGACGGCGAGTGCGGAGCTGTTGGTCGACCGCATCGAAGCAATAGTGGCCGAGACCGGCCAGACCGGCTTTCACTTCGTCGACGAGGCCGCGCCGCCGAAGGCGCTGAAGGCGCTGGCGCAGGAGCTGCTCAAGCGTGGCACGCGCATCAGCTGGTGGGGCAACGTGCGCTTCGAGAAGACCTTCACGCCCGAGCTGGCCGAGCTGCTGGCGCAAAGCGGCTGCATCGCCATCACCGGCGGCCTGGAGGTGGCCAGCGACCGGCTGCTCGAGCTGATGCAGAAGGGCGTCACGGTCGACCAGGTGGCGCGCGTGACCAAGGCCTTCGCCGACCAGGGCGTGCTGGTGCATGCCTACCTGATGTACGGCTTTCCGACGCAGACCGAGCAGGACACGGTGGACGCGCTGGAGCTCGTGCGCCAGCTGTTCGCGGCCGGTTGCCTGCACAGCGGTTTCTGGCACCGCTTCGTGTGCACCGTGCATTCGCCGGTGGGCCAGCGGCCGCAGGACTACGGTGTCACGCTGCACCCGTTGCCGACGGGCCCTTCTCCCCAGTTCGGCAAAAACGACGTCGGCTTCACCGACCCCACCGGCACCGACCACGACGCGCTCGGCGTGGGCCTGAAGAAGGCGCTCTACAACTACATGCACGGCCTCGGGCTCGATGAGGACGTGCGTGCCTGGTGGGATTTCCCCCTGCCCAAACCGCGCGTGCCGCGCCGCCGCATCGAGCGTGCGCTGGCCGCTGTGAGAGAGGCTGCATGACATCCCCGAGATTGCCCGTCCCCGCCCATGCCGAGCGGGTGCCGCAAGGCATCGACACCCTGCAGATGAACCGCGTGCGCGAAAACGCCTGGGCGCTGCCCCAGGTGCTGGCGCCGGCCGACTGGAGCGATGCCGCCGTCGCCGAGGCCGAACGCTCGCTCGACGAGGCCGGCTTCGTGCTGCTGCAAAAGGGCGTGGGCCAGTCGCGCCCGAGCCGCTGGATCGCGCCGGGGCACATCGCCGCGGCGCTGGTGCACCTCGACGCGCTGGGCGGCGCGCCGCCGGCCCGCGCGCTGATGCAGCAGCGTGCCGCCACGCTCGAGGGCCTAGGCCTCGTGCGGCGCGGCGGGCGCTGGCAGCGGCACGCCGTCGACACCATCGTGCTCGGGCCGGGGGCGCGCGTGCCGGTGAGCTTTCGGCACCCGCTCGACGAAACCCTCGTCTGGCGCTACTTCCGCGACGGCGAGGTGGCCGCGCTGCAGGCCGCGCTCGGCCCGCTGCCGCCGCACCCCGACCACGCCGCCGTGCTGGCGCACCTGCAGCGCCTGGCCGAGCGCAGCGATGCGCTGTCGCCGCAGCAGCTGCCGTCGCTGTGGCCGCGCCTGACGGCGGCCTGCGCCACGCCGCTGCCGCTGGCCGACCTGCTGGCCGCCTGCAGCCGCGCGCAAGACCGCTGGGAACACGCGGTGGCCGAGGCCGACACGCTGGCGCGCCTGCACCGCGACCTGGCCTTCCAGGGCTACCCTGACAGCTTCACGGCGGCTCGGCGGCTGCAGCGCCGCGTCAAACTGTTCGTCGGCCCGCCCAACAGCGGCAAGACGCACGCCGCCTTCGAACGCCTGGCGCAGGCGCTCGACGGCGCCTATCTCGCGCCCTTGCGGCTGCTGGCGCTGGAAGGCCGCGACCGCCTGGTGGCGCGCGGCGTGCCCTGCTCGCTGCTCACCGGCGAAGAAAACGTGCCGGCCGACGCGGCGCGTGTGGTCAGCAGCACCATCGAGATGGTCGACACGCGAGGCGAACTCGACGTGGCCGTGGTCGACGAGGCACAGATGCTGTTCGACGCCAGCCGCGGTTGGGCCTGGACGCAGGCGATCGTCGGCGTGCCGGCACGCGAGCTGATCATCATCTGCAGCGCCTACGCCGTGCCGGCGGTGCAGCAGCTGCTGGCGCTGTGCGGCGAAACGGCCGAGGTGCGCGTGTTCGAGCGCAAGCAGCATGTGCAGCTGCTGGCGCGGCCGGTGCCGCTGTGGAGCCTGACCACGGGTGACGCGGTGGTGGCGTTTTCGCGCCGCGACGTGCTGCGCCTGCGCGACGCCATCGCCGAGCAGGGGCCCATCGTCAGCGTCATCTACGGCGCGCTGCCGCCCGAGGTGCGGCGGCGCGAGGCCGAGCGCTTTGCCACTGGCGCGAGCCAGGTGCTGGTGGCCACCGACGCCATCGGCATGGGCCTGAACCTGCCGATCCGCCGCGTGCTGTTCAGCACGATGGAAAAGTTCGACGGCGTCGGCGACCGTGTGCTGGACGTGTCAGAGGTTCATCAGATCGCCGGCCGCGCCGGCCGCTTCGGCATGCACGAAGAGGGCTTTGCCGGCGTGCTTCAGGAGGCCGAGCCCGATGCGGCGCGCATGCTCAAGGAGCGCTTGGCCGCCGAGCCGCGTGCGCCGCGCGACTTCAAGGCGCCGGTGGCGCCGAACGGCCGCCATGTCGAGACGATTGCCGAACGCTTGGGTCAGCGGCGCCTGCACGCGGTGCTGCAGGTCTTCATGCAGCAGCTCAAGCTCGACGACGCGCACTTCGCGGTGGCCGCGCTCGAGGGCATGCTGCAGCTGGCCGACGAGCTGGATCGTGCTGCGGCGCAGCTCACCTTGATGCAGCGCTTCGTCTACGCGCAGGCGCCGGTGGACTTGCGCACCGAGACGCTGGTGCAGAGCTACCTCGACTGGGCGCACCAGCACGCGCGCCACGGGCGCGTGAACCGGCCGGGTTTTCTGGACGAGGTCGACGGCCACAGCCGCCTCGACCGCATGGAGCAGGCCCTGCGCGCCTGCACGCTTTGGCTGTGGCTCGATCTGCGCTTCCCGGGCATCTACGGCCACCTCGACGAGGTGCTGGTGCTGCGCAGCTCGCTCAACGACGGCATCGAGCGCACGCTCAAGAGCAAGCGGCCGCTGGCGATGCTGCGGCCGGGGCGGGCGCGGCGCTGATCTCCGTTCGGGCTGAGCCCTTCGACAAGCTCAGGACAGGCCTGTCGAAGCCCTGCGGGATCAGCCTCCCGTGCGCTTCGCCGCGTGCCCCGCCTTCAGCAGCAGCCCCAGTACCCGCTCGACGTGGTCGCCCTGGATCTCGATCACGCCGTCCTTGGCCGTGCCTCCCGTGCCGCAGGCGCTGCGCAGCTGCTTGCCCAGGTCGGTGATCTGCGCGTCGTTGAGTGCCAGCCCGCGCACCACCGTCACCGTCTTGCCACCCCGCCCGGCGCTTTCGCGGCCCACGCGCACCCGCCCGTCGCCGCGCAGTTGCTGCGCCTGCGTGGCGGCGCAGCGGCAGTCGGCCTGGGCCTGCCGGCATTGCGGGCAGGTGCGGCCGCCCTGGGTGGAATAGACGAGGCGTGTCGAGCTCATGTCGAGATCGTGCCATGGCCTGCAGCCCTCACCCCAGCCGCGCCTGCGCACGCTGCAGCGCCGGCAGGAAGGTGTCGACGAAAGTCGCCATCTCGAACCGCTCGGCTCGCACCGCGATGCTCAGCCCTGCCACGAGCGCGCCACTGCGCGTGAACACCGGCACGGCCATCGAGTGCACGCCCAGCTCCAGCTCCTGGTCGGTGGTGGCATAGCCCCGGCGCGCGGCGTCGTCGACGCAGGTCACGGCGGCTGCGGTGTGAGCCACCCTGTGCGGCGTCAGGCGCGGCCGCGGTATGCCGTGCAGCCGCGCCACGACCACGGCCCGCGCAAGCTGCGCCTGTGCTTCACCAGCTTCGAGCTCAACCGGCTGTCGCAGAAGGGTGGCGTGATCGTCAGCGAAGACGGCGGGCACCACGCCAGCTGCTGCCGCAAGGCAACGGCCGCAGCGAGCAGAACTGGACCTGCCTCGGCTACGCCGACGACACCCCCGAGCAGCGCCGCGTGCGCCTGAAGCAGAGCAAGCTCATGGGCCCGGCCGGCTTCATCTCGATGGAAGACGGCGCCCGATGTCTGCATGCTCGATCTGCGCCCGCCGGGTGCTTCAGTGCCCGCCTGCTGACGCTGCAGTTCGGGTTGCCCGCAGGACTGCTGCGCCGACGCTTTCGTCAGTGCGGCGCCCGTGGCTCGCGCGTGAACAGCGCGCGCCAGCGCAGGGCTTCGCGCTTGACGCGGTAGTCAAGGTTCGCGGCCTGGCTCTCGGCCATCGCGCCGAGGTGGCTGCCGATGCTGTCGTCGGGCAAGGTCAGGTGGGCGACGGCGTCGCTGCCTTCGTAGCGCACCGTGGCGCCTGAGCGGCGCACGATGGCCAGCATCGGTGCGTTGTCGCGGGCCAGGTGGATGACCAGCGCGCGCGCCCCGCGGTTGCGCGAGTGCAGCACCGAGAGCTCGAACAGCCTGCCGCCGAGGCCGCGCCCGCGGCCGCGTGGCAGCACCGAGACGCCGAACTCGGCGGTGTCGCTGGCATCGGCCTCGCGCGAGTGCGCCAGATGCGCCATCGCCACCAGCCGCAGCCGCGCATCGAAGATGCCGAAGACCTCGTCGCGCTCGAAGTCGATCTGCTGCACGTAACCGCGGATCTGTTCGTCGGTGGCCACCTGCCCGAAGCGTCGGTGGCGGTCCAGAGGCTCCAGCGCCAACAGATGGGTGAGCACACGCTGACGGTGTCTTGCTCCCAGCGAGCGGACCGGCAACCAGGCCGGCAGCATCCAGCGCGGCGCCGGTGATTCGGGCGCGGGGGTCTGCAGCAGATCGTCATGAGGGTCCATCGGCGCATGGTAGCTGTTGGATTTAGGGTTTACCCTCAAAAGCTGTGATTCGGAACCTGCGCGTACGGTTCTCGGGGCACCACCCAAGTCGCCCATCACGGCATATACTCGCGGGCTTCCCTGGATTCGGCCGGGGAAGAACCGCCCGGCAACTCGCGCGGCCGTCCTCAAGAGATGACGAGACGGCACCAACAGGCTCTGCTGGCGGCACCTCCTACCGAAGCATCGAAAGACCCTCATGAAGACCTTCAGCGCCAAGCCGGCCGAGGTGAAGCACGAGTGGTTTGTGATTGACGCCACCGACAAGGTGCTCGGACGTGTTGCCAGCGAAGCAGCACGCCGTTTGCGCGGCAAACACAAGGCCATCTACACGCCTCACGTCGACACCGGTGATTTCATCATCGTCG
>JBIJAP010000130.1:0-8434 GCA_044345715.1 Rubrivivax sp. | reverse complement strand
CCGCGCCCGGCAGCACTTCAAGCCGAGCGCCCGGCACCGCCGCCGCGATCTCCCGCGCGTGCTCGGGTGTCGTCAGCTGGTCGGCCTCGCCCACCATCACCAGCACCGGGCAAGCCACGCCAGGCAGCTGCGCGCGCAGATCCGGCCGCGCCATCACCGCCTCGTTCTGGCGGATCAGCGCCTCGGCCCCGGCGCGCCGCACCATGGCCAGGTAGCGCGCCACCAGGCCCGGATCGCGTGCGCTGTTCGGGTGGAACGCAAACGCCACGTTGGCGCGCAGCACCTCGTCCATGCGGCCGGCCGCGAACAGGCTGCAGGCCTGGCGGCGCAGTGCCACCAGCTCGGGCGTGTCGGCGCGCGCCGTGCTGCCCAGCAGGGCGATGCCCCGCACCCGGGCCGGCTCCTGCAAGGCCGCGTGCAGCGCCAGTATGCCGCCCATCGAGGCACCCACCAGCACCAGCGGGCCGGGCACCTCAGCGCGCAGCCGCTCGGCCATCGCGGGCAGCGTGAGGGCCTGAAAGTGCACGAGGCTGTCGTGCACCGCATGCCCGGCCGCGCGCAGCGCCTGCGCCTGCGGCGCCAGCAGCTCGGCGTCGCAGGCCAGGCCGGGAATCAGCACGACGGTGGACGCAGCAACCGGCATGGCGGCAGTGTGTCACGGCCCTGTGCAGGCGCCGGGAGCGGGCGCGCGCGTATGCTCGAATGCATGAACTCAGCGCCTGCTTCCATCGCCCCGTTTCACCTGGCCTTTCCGGTCGACGACCTGCCCGCCGCGCGCGCCTTCTACGGCGGCCTGCTCGGCTGCCCCGAGGGCCGCAGCAGCGCCGAGTGGATCGACTTCGACTTCTTCGGCCACCAGATCGTGGCCCACCTCTCGCCGCCCCAGCCGGGCAGCGACCACCACAACCCGGTCGACGGCCACGAGGTGCCGGTGCCGCACTTCGGCGTCGTGCTCGACTGGGACGCCTTCCACGCGCTGGCTGAGCGGCTGCGCGCGGGCGGCATGAAGTTCGTCATCGAGCCCTACATCCGCTTCGCCGGCCAGGTGGGCGAGCAGGCGACGATGTTCTTCCGCGATCCGGCCGGCAACGCGCTCGAGTTCAAGAGCTTCCGCGACCGCGGCCAGCTTTTCGCCAAGTGACGTTCGCGAAGTGACTGAACTCATCGTCATCCGCCACGGCGAGACCGACTGGAACCGCCAGCAGCGCTTCCAGGGCCAGATCGACGTGCCGCTCAACGCCCAGGGCCAAGCGCAGGCGGCGGCGCTGGCCAAGCGCCGGGCGGCCGACGCGGCGCTGCAGGCCGATGTCTTCATCAGCAGCGATCTCCAGCGTGCCCGCCAGACGGCCGCGCCCCTGGGCCAGGCGTGGCAGCGCGAGCCGCAGCTGATGGCCGGGCTGCGCGAGCAGGGCTTTGGTGATTGGGAGGGGCTGGACGCGCCCACCATCCGCGAACGCTGGCCCGAACTGTGGCCGCGCTGGCTGGAGCACCGCGCCGACGAGGCCGCGCCGGGCGGCGAGACGCCGCGGCAGTTCCACACCCGCGTGCTGGCCGCCATGCGCGAGATCGTCGAGGCCGCAGGGCCGGCGGCGCGGGTGCTTGTCATCACGCACGGCGGCGTGCTCGACATGCTCTGGCGCACCGCGCACGGCGAGCCGCTGGACGGGCTGCGCCGCTGCGACATCCCCAACACCGGCATCAACCGGCTGCGCTGGGTGCGCGGCACGATCGAGATCGACAGCTGGGCCGACGCCAGCCACCTAGAAGGCCTGCCGCCCCCGCTGCGGCCGTGATCGAGGCCGGCGCTGCCGGTGCGGCCGGCGCAGCTAGGGCGTGGCGGGCTGCAGCGTCGCCACCGGCTCCGGCACCAGCAGCGTGCCGTCGCGCAGCCCGCGCACGGTGGCCAGCACCAGGGCCGCCACCAGCAGCGAGCTCAGGGCCAGCAGCGCCAGCGCCAGCAGGCCGAAGGCGCTGCCCGGCGGGGCCAGGCGCAGGCTCAGCGCCGTCAGCGCCGCCAGCGGAAACGACATCGCCCAGTGCGGTAGCCCGAAGGGCAGCGCCGCCATCGCCCGCGCCTGCGTGGCCGCCCACAGCAGCCCGAACAGCGCCAGGCCCCAGCAGCCCCAGGCCAGCAGCACCGGCGCGCCGAACTGCAGCAGCGCCAGGCCCACCACCGCCGGCGGCGCGATGACGATGAACACCGACGGCCGCAGCCGCTCGGGCCAGCTGCCCTGCACCGCCACGCGCACGGCGATCAACACCAGCACCACCGGCCAGAACAACAGCCCGATGCCGAACTGCGCTGCCGACCAGGCCTCGAAGCCCAGCGGCACGCCGGCCAGCGGCACCAGCACATTGCCCACCACGGGAATGAAGAGCACCGGCGTGAGCCCGGCCCATTGCAGCCCGCCGGCCTGGTTGCCGCGCCACCAGCGCGACAACACCCACACCGTGGTCGCCAGCTGCGTCAGGCTGGCCAGCCACCAGACGCCGCCGGCCAGCGGCCCGGGGCCAAGCAGCGCCACGGCCAGCGTGGCCAGCAGCAGCAGCGAGATCGGGATGGCGGCCACGAAGGGGTGGCGCACCGGGTGACGCAGGTCTTCGGCCCAGGCCTCGGGGTGGCGCCGTGCGCGCAGCAGCGCCGCCAGCGCCAGCGCCGCGAACACCGCGCCGGCTGCCAAGCCCAGCACGGCGGCCACGGCGCCGGCGGCGTCGCCCAACACGGGGCTGCCACGGTGCCAGGCCAGCGCCAGGCCCGACAAGCCCATGACGATGGCAAACCAGGCCGGCGTCAGGTGGCGCAGCGGGGCCGGTGGGGCTGGTGAGGCAGCAGCGCTCATCGCCAGGCTCCGGCCCGCCGCCGGCGGCGGCTCAGCGCACCTTGCTCAGCAGGTCTTGCATGCCCGACAGCAGCGCCTCGATCTGCTCGTCCTGCGCTGGCTGGGTCGCCAGCTTCGAGCGCAGCTCCTGCTGCACGAAGCACACCGTCATGCGCACATAGGTGCTGTCGAGCGCCTTGCGCACCGCCGCCATCTGCGTGGCGATGTCCATGCAGTCCTGGCCCTCTTCCAGCATGCGCTGGATGCCGCGCAGCTGCCCCTCGGCGCGCTTGAGGCGGTTGAGCAGGTCGGTTCGGCTTTCCACATCGGTGAGCACGGACATCGGGCAAGCCTCCACGGCTTTGGCTGTCGAAAGCGGCATTGTCACTGTCCTTGCCATGCCTTGGGGCCGGCCGTGGGTGGAGAGCCATAGGGGGGCGAGCGCCTCAGCCGCGGCTGGCGGCCGGTGCATCGCAGGTGGCGGGCACGCCCATCTTGCCCAGCACCCAACCCAGCGGGCAGACGTTGGTAAAGCCGAACTGCAGCAGGTTCGCACCCACGAAGGCCGTGAAGGCCAGGAACCAGGAGCTGACGAACAGCGGGCTGGCCTGGACGCCGAGCGCCAGGCTGATGAGGATGAAGCTGCCGGCGAAGATGCGGATCAGGCGGTCGATGGTCATGGAAGGCTCCTTCAAGCGATGGGTGGGGTGGTGGAAGCGGGTTGCAGGGCTTCGAAACGGCGGCGGTTGAACACCACGTGCAGCACCGGGATGACGATCAGTGTGAGCAGCGTGCTCACGCCGATGCCGAACAGCAGCGAGATGGCCAGGCCGTTGAAGATGGGGTCGTCGAGGATGAAGACCGCGCCCGTCATCGCCGCCAGCGCGGTGAGTGCGATGGGCTGCGCGCGCACGGCGGCGGCGTTGATCACGGCCTCGCGCCAGGGCTTGCCCTCGGCGACCTGCAGCTCGATGAAGTCGACGAGCAGGATCGAGTTGCGCACGATGATGCCGGCCAGCGCGATCATGCCGATCATGCTGGTGGCGGTGAAGTTGGCCCCCAGCAGCGCGTGGCCCGGCATCACACCCACCAGCGTGAGCGGGATCGGCGCCATGATGACCAGCGGCGCCACGTAACTGCGGAACTGCGCGACCACGAGGATGTAGATCAGGATCAGGCCCACGCCGTAGGCCGCGCCCATGTCACGGAAGGTCTCGTAGGTGATCTGCGACTCGCCGTCCCACTTCACGGCGTAAGCCTCGTAGGGGTTCTTCGGCGCCGTGATCCAGTACTCGCCCAGCGTGCCCGTGCCGGGCAGCGCGGCAGCCTGCAGCTGGTTGCGGATGCCGAAGAGGCCGTACAGAGGCGAGTCGGGCGTGTCTCCACCGGCGCCGACATCGGCCATCACGTAGCTCACGCCGAGCCCGTTCTTGGTGAAGAGCGGCTTGTCGATGACGCCGCGCTCCACGCGCACCAGCTCCGACAGCGGCACCAGCTGGCCCGATGCCGTGCGCATCGGCAGCGCCAGCAGCGCGTCGAGCCCTGCCTGCGCCTCGCGCGGCAGCTGCAGCCGCACCGGCACGGCGTGCTGGCTGGCGCCGTCGTGCAGGTGGGTGGCGTCCAGGCCCGAGAGCGCGCCGGCCACCGTCTCGGCGATCGCGCTGGCGCTGACGCCCAGCGTGTCGGCGCGCTGGCGGTTGATGCGCAGCACGGCGCGCGGCGCGTCGGCGGCCAGCGTGCTGTGAATGCCGGTGATGTCGGGCGTGGCGTGGAAGGCGGCTTCCAGGCGTGCGGCCAGCTGCTGGCGGCCGGCTTCGTCGGGACCGTAGACCTCGGCGACGATGGGGCTCAGCACCGGCGGGCCGGGCGGCACTTCGACGAGCTTCATCTTCGCGCCGTGGCGCAGCGCGATCGTCTCGAGCGCGGGCCGCAGGCGCTGCGCCAGGTCGTGGCTCTGGCCCTGGCGCTGGCTCTTGGGCACGAGGTTGACCTGCAGCTCGCCCTGGTGCGGATCGCCGCGCAGGAAGTACTGGCGCACCAGGCCGTTGAAGGTGATGGGGCTGGCGGTGCCTGCATAACCCTGCAGGTGCAGCACCTCGGGTTGCGTCGACAGAAAATTGCCCAGCTCGTGCATCGCCGCGGCGGTGTCTTCCACCGCGGTGCCGGCGGGCATGTCGATCACCAGCGCGAACTCGCTCTTGTTGTCGAAGGGCAGCATCTTCAGCACCACCCACTGCACCGCGGCCAGGCCCACCGACAGCGCCATTGCCACGAGGATGCCCGCCAGCAGCAGCCAGCGCTTCCTGGCGCTGTCGAGCAGCGGCGTCAGCACGCGGGTGAAGAAACGCTGCAGCCAGACGGCGAGGCGGCCTTCGCCATGACCGGCGGCCCCGTGGCCCGCGGCCTCGGCGCCGCTCTTCATCAGCTTCAACGCCAGCCACGGCGTCACCGTGAAGGCGATCAGCAACGAGATCGCCATGCCGAGGCTGGAGTTGATCGGGATCGGGCTCATGTACGGCCCCATCAGCCCGCTCACAAACGCCATCGGCAGCAGCGCCGCGATCACCGTGAAGGTGGCCAGGATGGTGGGGCTGCCGACTTCGTCCACCGCCGCCGGGATGATCTCCACGAGCGGTTTGCCGGGCTCGAGCGCGCGGTGGCGGTGGATGTTCTCCACCACCACGATGGCGTCGTCGACCAGGATGCCGATGCTGAAGATCAGCGCAAACAGGCTCACGCGGTTGAGCGTGAAGCCCCAGGCCCAGCTGGCAAACAGCGTGGCCGTGAGCGTGAGCACCACCGCCGCGCCGACGATGACGGCCTCGCGCCGGCCGAGCGCCAGGCCGACGAGCAGGATGACGCTGCCGGTGGCGAACACCAGCTTCGTGATCAGCTGGTTGGCCTTCTCGGCGGCAGTGGCGCCGTAGTCGCGCACCACCGTGAGCTCCACGCCCTCGGGCACGAGCGCGGGGCGCAGGCTCTCCAGGCGCGCGCGGGCGGCCTCGGCCACGTCGACGGCATTGGCGCCGGGCTTCTTGGTCAGCGTCAGCGTCACGGCCGGGTGGCCGGCGCTGGCCGAACCGGTGGAAGCCGCTGATGCAGAAGAAGCACCGCCGGGCGTGAACCACACCTGCGCCGTGGGCTGCGCCGGGCCGTCTTCGACCGTGGCCACCTCGCGCAGGTAGACCGGGCGGCCCTGGTGCACGCCCACCACCAGCTGCGCCACGTCGTCGGCGCTGCGCAGCACCTCTCCGGTGTCCACGGCCAGCAGGCCGCCGCGGCTGGCGCTGTGGCCCACATCGGCCACCTGGCCAGCCGGCAGCGCGCGGTTGGCGCCGGCCAGGGCTTGCGCCAGGCCGAGCACGTCGATGCCGCGTTCGCGCAGACGCGCCGGGTTCAGCCGCACCTGCACAGCGCGGCCGGGGCCGCCGATCGTGGCCACCTCGCGCACGCCGTTCACGCGCTGCAGCTCGGGCTCGAGCGAACGCGCCACCCGCTCCAGCTCGAAGGCCGAGGTCTCTGCCTTGCTCCACAGGCTGACGGCCAGCACCGGCACGTCGTCGATGCCCTTGGGCTTGACCAGCGGCGGCAGCACGCCCAGGTTGCGCGGCAGCCAGTTGGCATTCGCGTTGATCACGTCGTAGAGCTTGACCAAAGCCTCTTGGCGCGGGACGCCCACCTTGAACTGCACCGTCAGCACCGCCAGGCCCGGGCGCGAGACGGAGTACGTGTGCTCGATGCCGGCCATCTGCGACAGCACCTGCTCGGCGGGGCGCGCCACCAGCGTCTGCACGTCGGCGGCGGCCGCGCCCGGAAAGGCGATCAGCACGTTGGCCACGGTCACGTCGATCTGCGGCTCTTCTTCGCGCGGCGTGACCATCACTGCGAACACGCCGAGCAGCAGCGCCACCAGCGCCAGCAGCGGCGTGAGCGCGTGCTGCTGGAAGGTGGCGGCCAGGCGGCCCGACAGGCCGAGGGGGGCGTCTTGGTGCTTCATCGCGGCGCCTGGCTTCAGTTCGCCGGGCGGGCGCCGGCCAGGCCCGCCTTCACGGCGTCGGCCGCGATGCGTTCACCGGCCTTCAGGCCCGCCAGCACCGGCACTTGGCCGGCCACTGGCGCGCCGGTGCGCACAGCCTTGAGCACGAAGCGGTCCTCGGCCACGGCGTACACGGCGGTGAGCTCGCCGCGGCGCAACAGCGCGGCGGCGGGGATGCTCAACGGCGTGGCCGCGGCCGGCGCACCAGCTGCCACAGCGGCGGCACCGACGAAGCGCACGCGCACCGGCTGGCCGGGCATCAGCGCCTCGGCCGCCGTGGCCGTGGCGGCCGGCGGCGCCAGATCGAGCCGCCACTCCACCGTCTGCGACATCGCATCGGCCCCCGGCAGCTCGGTGCGGCGCTGCGGCACGAGCACGCGGCCGTCGGCCAGCAGCACCTGCACCTCGCGCGCGCCGCGCGCATCGGCCGCCCGCGACAGCGGCAGCATCACGCTGGCGCGCAGCCGGCCCGGGGCGTACAGCGTAAGCAGCGGCTTGCCCGGCGCGGCCAGCTCGCCGGCCTCGGCGTGCGTGGCGCGCACGATGCCGTCGAAGGGCGCGGTGATGCTGCTGTGGCCACGCGCCAACGCCGCCTGCTGGCGGCCGGCCTGCGCCGCGGCCACGGCGGCCTCGGCAGCGTCGAGCTGGGCCTGCGCGGTGTCGAGCGCGGCGGCGGCGACGAAGCCCTGCGCGCGCAGTTCGCGGGTGCGCTGGGCGTTCTGGCGCGCCTGGGCGAGTGCGGCGTGGGCCTGCGCCACGCCGGCATCGCCCGCGGCCACGCCGGCGGCGAGCTCACGCTCGTCGATGCGCGCCAGCAGCTGGCCGGCCTTGACGCGATCACCCGCCTTCACGGCCAGCAGGCGCAGCACACCGCTCACCTGCGCGGCGATCACGCTCTGCTGCTGTGGTTCGAGCGCGCCCTCGAACTCGAAGCCGGCCAAAACGCCTGTGCCACCCACGGTGAAAACGGGCACCGCCACGGCCTGGGCGCGCGCTGCGGGTGCTGCCAGCACCAGGGTGGCACCGAGCAGCAGCGCCAGCAGCGTGGACGCGGCCGGCGCGGGGTAGGACGCCAGTGGACGAGGGGTTTTGTTGGATACCATGATAGGTATTCTGACAAATACCCTAAAGGGTATCAAGCGCTGGCTTGGGTCGGCGCTGGTCGCGCGTCAGAATGGGCAGGCCTCGCCACCCCGCTGCGGCAGGGCTTACGCCAAGGTTCCGCCCGCACCGTTGTTGTCAACTCCGCCCCGAAACCGTCTCGTCCGTGCCGGCGGTGCCTTGCTGGTGGCGGCACTGCACGCACTGCTCCTACTGGGCATGTCGCGCACACCCCTGCGGCAAGGCAGCACTCCGCCCCCGCCCGAGCCCGCTCCCGTGGTCGTGTGGCTGCCCGTGACGACGCTGCCGCGCACCCTTGCGGCTGCGGGGCAGTTCAAGGCTTCTGGGGCTTCATCCTTGGCGCCCTGTGAACGCTGGTCAGGAACCGCGCCTATTGGCTGGTGAGGTGGCGGATTTCATCTTGAGCTGATCGACCGGTGGGTTGGTAGGGGTTGCGCCTGCCCGGCCGCCCTGCAGG